>JAAZCI010000141.1 GCA_012513365.1 Lysobacteraceae bacterium | reverse complement strand
ATTTAACACTGCCTAAGATTAGCGCGTTTTTTGGATTTATTGTATCTTTTTAAAAATCAGATCCCAGACCCCATGCCCAAGACGAATGCCGCGGCGCTCAAATTTAGTGGTCGGACGATGATTACTGTCGGGCGCAAATCCGCCACCAAACGCATTTTCAAGCGCATCGATCTCATTCATCACTTCCATCATATGCTCCGCATAGGGCTCCCAGTCGGTTGCCATGCAGATTCGGCCATTGTGTTGCAAGACGCGCAATAATTTATTCACAAAGGGCACTTGCACTAATCGGCGCTTATTATGACGCTTTTTATGCCAAGGATCGGGGAAGAAAATTTGCACACATTCAAGCGATTCCACTGGCAGACATTTGTCGATAATATGAACAGCATCATAATCGATTGCGCGAAGATTTGTCAGTCCTTTTTCTTCCACGGCAAGTAAAAGATGACCAACACCCGGGCGATGCACCTCTACGCCTAAAAAGTCCCGCTCAGGATGCATTTCTGCCATTTCAACGAGTGACGCGCCATTGCCAAAGCCGATCTCCAAGGTTCGCTCACGATTTTCACGCCCAAAAAGTGCATCAAGATCCCACTCGTTTTCCACCATTTCATGGGGAATTAAGTAAGGACTCTCTTCCAAAATTCGCTCTTGGCCTTTCGTTAGGCGCCCTTCACGTTTAACGAACGAACGGATCGTCCGGAGGTGCTTCTTTTCCTCTTCCATGCTCACTTCTTTACTGTTTTCCATAACGTTTAATGACATACTCTTCTACAATCGTTTTAAACTCATCGGCAAGCCCATCCCCTTTCAAGGTGACAAGGCGTTCGCCATCAACATAAACTGGCGCAACCGGACGCTCACCACTTCCCGGAAGACTGATTCCAATATCGGCCAATTTCGATTCGCCCGGCCCGTTTACAACGCATCCCATAACGGCAACCACCATGGTTTCAACGCCGGGATATTGTTCTTTCCAGATCGGCATATTATCGTCCAAATACCCCTGCACTTCTTGCGCAAGATGTTGGAAATAATCACTGCTCGTTCGCCCACATCCTGGGCATGCCACCACTTTCGGGGAGAAATTGCGAATCTGCAAACTCTGGAGAATCTCTTTTCCAACGAGCACCTCTTCAATGCGCGATGCGCCCGGCTCTGGCGTTAAGGAGATACGAATGGTATCGCCAAGCCCTTGTTGAAGTAGCACCGAAAGCGCCGCCGTTGAAGCAACCGCCCCCTTCATTCCCATACCTGCTTCGGTAAGCCCTAAGTGCAGCGGGAGATTGGTTTGCGTTGCGATATCTTGGTAAACCTTAATCAGCTGTTGTGATTGACTCACTTTGACGGAAAGGATCATCTTTTCATCAGTCATTCCAAGGCTTTTCGCAAATTTCACGCTCTCAAGAGCCGAGACAATCATCGCCTCGCACATAAGTTAATCATTGGTTAGCGGATTGGTGCGCGTTAAATTCTCATCCATCAAACGTTTTAAAACGCTCTGGTCAAGTGAGCCCCAATTGACCCCAATTCGTACCGGCTTATCATATTTTAACGCCTCATTAATGATCGCGCTAAACTGCTCATCTTTACGTTCACCACGGCCGACGTTACCGGGATTAATCCGCAGTTTTGCAAGCATTTTCGCACATTCCGGTTCCGCCGCTAATAGACGGTGCCCATTAAAGTGAAAATCGCCCACAATCGGTGTTTGATAGCCCCGTTTATCGAGCCCCTCAACAATATGGGGAACCGCTTTTGCCGCTTTTTCCGTATTGACCGTCACACGTACAAGCTCAGAGCCCGCATCGGCAAGCTCGATAATCTGCTCAATGGTCTCATCGATCTCTTCGGTATTGGTATTGGTCATCGATTGGACGCGAATGGGATGATCAGAGCCGATTCCCACATTGCCCACCATGACTTGACTGGTTTCTCTACGTTTTATGGAGTACACCATGAATAAATCCTTTCCCTATTCATTCGTCATAATAAAGTTAACGTGTCATTATAGCATTAAGCGATCTAATAAGAAGCGTTATCACCGAAGCCCGTTGCTGTGCATATCATTTAGCCGTTCTTTGTGGTAAATTGGGGAAATATTCATTTTATATAATCCGATAAGGAGCGGTGCCATGGCCTACCTAACTTACAAAGCGTTTCATATCATCTTTATGGTGACCTGGTTTGCAGGTCTTTTCTATCTCCCGCGCATCTATGTTTATCACGCGATGAATAGAGATACAAAAACCATCGAAACCTTTAAGGTGATGGAGCGAAAATTGATGATTATGACCCATATCGGAGGCACGCTGACGCTGATTTTTGGGCTAATTATGCTGATGAAAAATCCGATTTTGCTTAAAATGCCATGGATGCACATTAAATTAACGCTCGTCTTTTTACTCTTTGTCTACCACGGATTTTGCTATCACTATATGATGGTATTCCGCGTTGATGGCAACAAAAAAACGCACAAATTCTATCGCTTCTTCAATGAAATCCCCTCAATTATTATCGTTGCAGTAGTATTACTTGTTATCCTAAAACGCCCAACGATTGGGATGTAGTAATAAAAACAAAAATAGATCAATCAAAAGCCCCGACGTGTAGCGATGACAGGTCGGGGCTTTTATTATTACTGATTAATTGAGTCTTACAGATTATCAGAGGCGTAGAGCGCTAAGCGTGAACGCTCGCCTTGCTGTAAGGTGATGTGCGCGCTGTATTTCCAACCTTGGAATTTTTCGACCACATAGGTTAAACCAGACGTGGTTTCGGTTAAGTACGGCGTATCGATCTGACCAATATTTCCTAGACAGATCACTTT
>JAAZCI010000140.1 GCA_012513365.1 Lysobacteraceae bacterium | reverse complement strand
GAGCCGTACTGTTCACGAATCTGAGTTTTAAAACGCTCCAAGTCAGCGGAGGTATACTCTTTTTGATCTCTTTGCCCAATAATCCAATCATCCACTAATGCCATTTCATACACCTGATCGGACTGTTTTGTATAATATTGATCAATTCCCCTCTTCGTAAATATCGCAGGGATTTCTGTACTCATCTCTTTTCCATCATTTTGATCAAAAATAATGTCAAACGCGGGCCCGACCTCATTACGAAGATCAAGTGGCGTATTGAATTTAGCTAATCCATAATGTTTAAAGCTTCGATAAATTCGTTGCTCCATCGGGATTTTTCGTAAATCTATCTGAGCAAGCTGTACTAATTTATCATAGGGTGATAAAACATTAATCGCTTCCTCATTACCCGCCATACGCAATTTTCCTAAATCGGTATATTTCAGAGCATAATCTAAATGAGTCATTAAATTATTCTGAATATGCGCCTCTCCCGGAAACATTACTTGCCAATAATGCTCGAAATAATTCTTAACAATGTCTGATTGCCTTGCTTCCTGTTCGGTTAACATATGAAATACGCGCAAGAGTTCCAATTGCTCGTCACTTTCACGTTCAACTAAGCTAAGCTCATGGGCTACACCAGCGATAAGATGGCGTAAATAGCCATAGTTTAAGAGTCTTAAATACGTGGCTTCAACCTCTTTTCCTACTTTTTTTCCTTGATTTAGACCGAGTTCAGACACAAAGGTCTGCTTATGAAAGTCACCTAATTCAAGCGTTGCATCACGAATTAAATTAAGCTCATACAACATGGTTTGGCCTGTAGGATCAAGAGTATTAGTTTTTTCAGGTAATAATGAAAAGAGCTCAACTTTCTCTTTAACACGATCTAATGAGCGTACATTAGACGCATAATAATAATTTACAAAACCCAACAACACCAGAGCAGATGTCGTGCCGATAATTGTCATCCGCGTAAGACGTTTACGTTTGCGCTCCACTTCTTTAACATTATCTTGTGCTAACCCGGCTTCCTGTAAAATCAGTCGATTAAATAACTCATATGTAAAAAATGGAGTTGAGTAGAGGTTGTTTTGTGCTCGAGTGAGAAAAGGCATTAACTTATAACGACGCGCACTTTCATTTAAAAATAAATTTTTAGGAACACCTTGCTGATAAACACTTGTAAAATATACCCCTCGAATTAACGGTTGCATCGAATATTTATCACTCATCAAGACTTCTTTTAAAAACTGACTTAAAATTTCTTGTATGCCTGCTAATTGGCGATTGAAACTATAAAGAGCTACACGATCTTCCTGATTATGGCTATCCATCATAGCTTTTGGTAAATACTCATTTAATTTTTCTAAAAATTCAGCATATTGAGCATTAAATTCATCTAACCATTCTTTGGAGTCTTTCGATGCTTTGAGTGAAAAAGTAAAACCAAAAAGTTTTTCGCGAGCTTCACGCGATGTATCTTTAAATAATTGTTCAAAACCATGCAGAAGATCGATTTTCGATAACACCACATAGATTGGCATTTGGCTCGATAACATGGAAATTGTCTCTTGAATTCGCGCTCGTAAAATCCCTGCGTATACTCGTCTTGTTGCCACATTTGCATTTACCAAATAAGGTAAATCCACCACTAAAATTAATCCATTTAAAG
>JAAZCI010000014.1 GCA_012513365.1 Lysobacteraceae bacterium | reverse complement strand
GCGCCCTCTCTATCAACGCCCAAAAATTCCATCACAATGGCGGTTTTGACGTGCTCGCCACTCTCCTCTAACAGCATCGTCGCACGGGGATAATCGCACCCCGTTGCCGCCATAATCATCTGCCGGGAGCGCTCAATTAACTTTTGATTGGTCGCCCGCACATCGACCATCCAATTTTGATAGACTTTACCCCACTTAATCATAATCCCGCTTGAGAGCATATTGAGAATCATCTTCTGCGCCGAACCGGCCTTCATTCGGGTCGATCCAGTAATCACCTCAGGACCGACCACCGCCTCAATCGCCACATCCGCTTTTTTGCCAATCGCACTTCCTTTAACGCATGCAATCGCAATTGTTGCCGCCCCTTTTTCGACCGCATACTCAAGCGCGCCAATGCAATAAGGCGTTCTACCAGAGGATGAAATCGCACAGATCACATCACGTGAATTAAAATGAATGCGATCAAGATCCTCTCGCGCCGCCGTTTGGTTATCTTCCGCTGCTTCCACTGGGTGACGGAGCGCACGGTCACCTCCTGCAATCATTCCAATCACTGATTCCTCCCCAACGCCAAAGGTTGGCAGACATTCAGAAGCATCAAGAACGCCCAAACGCCCCGAGGTACCCGCCCCCATGTAAATTAAACGCCCACCCGCTTTAACACGACTGTACGCAAGATCAATCGCCGCCGCAATCGTATCTATTTCAGCATGAATCGCCTCAATCACCGCGCGATCTTCTCTATTAATTAAAGCTACCAGTGAACGAGTATCGAGCGCGTCAATCGCTGTGGTGCGAGGATTGCGATTTTCCGTCGTTAATTTACTTAAATCAGGCATGGGATTCCTTTCAATATCACTCCGATTAAACATCCCCCTACTATAACGAATTTTCCCGCAGCGCACTCAAATTCCCATAAATCCGATAAAACAGGCACAAAAAACGCCTCACATAGTGGGAGGCGTTAAAGGGATTATGATCTATAAAACAATCGATAAAAAAACTGACTATCAAATAAGGCCTAATTACTCGTAGGTCAGCGTCATATCGCCGGCTTTAATCAGATTGGCACGGCGCATCATTCCGGCGACAAATAGGCTCACAATCATCGGAATTGCCACATGAAATACCAGGACTAAAATTAAGGTCCGCATGGAAAAGCCCATCGATTCAAACGCCATAAATTGCCCCACAAGACCGCTCGTTCCCATACCGGCACCAGCTTTATTGTTGGTCATCTCAAAGATGGTAATGGCTAGCGGCGCGGCCACAATTCCGGCCACCGTTGGAGGGATTAAAATCATCGGATTTTTCACAATATTCGCAATTTGTAGCATTGAGGTGCCGATTCCTTGCGCGATAAATCCGCCAATCCCATTTTCGCGATAACTGATCGACGCAAAGCCAATCATCTGCGCCGAACACCCGATTACCGCAGCGCCCGCCGCGACACCATCAAGCCCGAGCATAAAAGCAATGGCGGCGCTTGAAATCGGCGCCGTGAGCGCAAGCCCCATAATGGTGGCCACCAAAATCGACATCACAAAAGGACGTTGCGTGGTTGCCCAATTAATCAGCTCGCCAAGCCCCGTCATCAATTCTTGAATCGGCACACCCACAAATTTTGCCACATAAAAACCCACCACAAAGACAGTAAAGGGGACGACGATAATATCAACGCGGGTCACCCGATAGATCATTTTCCCAAGTTCGGTGGCGATTAAAACGGCAAGATAACTCCCGACCGGCCCGCCAATCTGATTACCAAACGCGCCGACAAATACCGCAGAAAAGAGAACGAGCGGCGGCGCTTTAAGACTTGCCGCGATGGCGACTCCAATCGCAGCGCCGACGATTTTCGGATCCATGGCAAATTTCCCCATCTCCACAAAATCCGCAACGCCAATCTGCTCGCCGAGTGTCTTAATAATGAGCCCAATTAAGAGCGATGAAAACAGCCCGAGCGCCATATAACTGAGCGCTGTAATAAAGTACTCTCGCGGGGAGAGCGTCACCCCTTTTTTATGCAAAAACTCGATCATCTCAACCTATCCTCGTCTATTTATTATGATGATTATCCACTTATACTCATTTTGAGCAAAATTAAAATAACGTTTATTATCATACGCCTTATCACAAGATTTGCCAGCTTTATTTACTTTGGTCATAGGGATTAAATAATGAAGTCGTAACGTCCATTTGCATGTTTTTGAATCGTTCCGGGAAGCGTTATCTTCACCTCATTTAAATATTGATAGACCTCGCGCGCTCGATCCCGCTCAGCTTTATCGATGGTGACATGGCAACGCCCTTCCACGCGCCCCAGCTCGCCGAGCACCTCACCAAGGGGATTAATCACACAGCTACCGCCGGCAAAATTATGCCCATAACGATCTTCCCCCACATGATTTACCATCGCGATAAAGAGCTGATTTTCGAGCGCACGACTGATGCCATTTGCGCGATGAACATAGCCGTAAGGATCCATATTGCCGTTGGTGACCAAAACAAGATCGGCATCGAGCATCGCAAGCGCTCGGGCAGTTTCAGGATATTCAATGTCAAAACAGATCAAAATCCCGATGCGGTAGCCCTTATATTCAAAGGTGGTATAGCGATCGCCCACCTGAAAAACCTCTTTATCGGTCAGCCACAATTGCGTTTTACGGTAGTAATTTAAAAGCCCTTCTGGCGCGACAAAAACGGAAGTATTGTAATAATGCTCGCCCGCTTTTTCCGCCATACCGACTACGATCGCAACGCCCGTCTCTTTTGAGACTTGATGGAGCGCTTGAATAATCGGCCCATCGAGCGGCTCTGCAATCGATTCAATGTTTTCAGGTGTTGGAAATCCACTAAAAAAGACCTCAGGGAAGATCATAATATCGGTCTTATCACCGGCATTTCGCACCGCATCACAAGCCTTTTTAAGGTTGGCTTTTACATCCCCTTCAACGGCTTTTAACTGGGCTAATTCAAGAGTTAACATCGTATTGCTCCTTTTATCAATTTTACAATCCTTATTAAAGGTTAGCACAACTTTATGATACGATCGGCTAACACCTAAACGTTCATAGGAGTCTATTCAATGTATAAATTGGTCTTTTTTGTTCCCGATTCTCATGTGGAAGAAGTGAAAGAAGCGATCTTTGCAACGGGCGCTGGGAAAATTGGCAATTACTCGCATTGCTCATGGCAAACCCTTGGGCAAGGGCAATTTAAGCCGCTACAGGGGAGCGATCCTTTTTCTGGCATTCAGGGCAATCTCTCCCGTTGTGAAGAATGGCGCGTTGAGCTTGTGTTAGAAAAATCACTCGCAAAAGCGGCGATCACTGCTCTTAAAAAGGCCCATCCTTATGAAACGCCGGCATTTGATCTCATTGAGCTGATCGATCCTTTTTAAGGATTTGGGTTAACAGAAGAGGAAACCCTCATACAATTCAAAATACTACTTAAAACAACCTTACATTAACCAATAAAAGTAAAGGCCTTCTTCAAGCGCAATTGCTGAAAATTCCGTATAATACGCCTTTTACCCATCAATAAGGAATCGTATGAGCGTGAAAGAGAAAGTGTGGTCGATGTTGCGAGAAGCCATTGCCGTCAATGAGCGGTCGTTCCCGTGGGAGCGCGCAGTGGGCGCAGGATTATCGATGGCCTTGCCGATCTTTATTGGGCTGTGGCTAGGGCAATTGCAATATGGACTGATCGCCGGACTTGGCGGATTTACCTATCTCTACGCCTTCAGGCTCCCCTACGCACATCTCTCCAAGCGGATATTTTTTGTCGGCGCATCGATCGTCCTTGCCTCATTTTTAGGCTCGATCTCCTCCCCCTATCCCGTCGCAGTCGCCATCATTATGGGACTTATCTCGGCGGTGATGCTCTTTATCTTTAACGCGCTTAAATTTATCGGCCCTTCGTCGATCTTTTTTGTGCTTATTTTCGCATTAACTGCCGATATGCCAGAAGTGGGATTATCCGGCGCCCTATTTCGCACAGGGCTAGTCGCGCTCGGGGCAACGCTTTCGTGGACCATCGCCATGAGCGGCTTTTTAATCAATCCCCATCGTCCTGAAATTCAGACGTTAAGACGAGCCTATCGCCAATTAATGAAGCTTACCGAAAGTGTGGGAACGCCCCATTTTCAACATGATAAATACCTTGCAATGGCGGCTTTCAAAGAGGTTGAAGAGACGCTCATGGCGGGTGAACTCCCTTGGTCGCCATCGGAAACCTACACGCATCTGCTTCATCTTACGCTTGAGGGCAATGAATATCTCCTATATCTTGTCAATCGCTACACCGATGAAAAGGAAGCGCTTCCAAAAGAGGCGATGCTCTTTTTAGAAAAGGTCGATCAGGAGCTCAAACACAACCTCAAAACCGTGACGGAACTCAATATACCCACGCTGCCCGATCAAAAACTCACCCGCCATTTTGAAAAGATGAAAGTGGCATTAAAACACCCGATCCACGATCTAAAACCGATCACGCTTGAGCGCCGTTACACCGTAT
>JAAZCI010000139.1 GCA_012513365.1 Lysobacteraceae bacterium | reverse complement strand
GTCTTAGACGGTCAATAATGATCATTTTTGATTAACATCTACAACAGTAGAAATTAGATATAAGTCTTAGACAATGACACCACATACCGCAAAGACCATATCTACAACAGTAGAAATTAGATATAAGTCTTAGACCCGTTTTTGAGCAAAATTGCTTAATAAACCATCAAAACAGTTTAAAAAGAGGTTTTTTTCACCTAAAATTGCATTTTTCTTGCTCATTTTCATACCGATACTCAATTAAGAGGGAGGTTTGCAAAATCGTACTGTTTTGCGAACCCAGTCTGTTAATTATAACTGTTTTCTACACAATAACAAATTATTAAAGAGCAGAAACTAGAGGATGATAAGTTCCTCATCCCTATGTTTAGCATACCCATATTTTTTGATTTTACAATGTTTACTCATCATAAAAATCATTACACTATCGGTCTCATCAAATTGCTTTGCAAAATCATTTTCAATAGCAATCTGAATATTATTTAAGACACGCTTGCTATTACGAATTTCATAAAGAGAGTATTGTAAGCGATGGCCATATTTCATAATAAATTTTGAAAAACGGGTACGTAATTTATCATTACTGATGTCATAGCTGATTAGAAGCATCTACTTAACTCCTTCTAGAAAGTAATAATGCGAGTAATCTTCAATGGGGCGATCGCGCATAAAGGAGCGGTAAAAATTTTGAATATAGAGGAAAATATGATCTTTTTCTTTTAAAATAGCCGGTAAAATCCAAGCGGTATATTGACGGGCGGCTTTAAAGCTTAACTGATATTGCCCCTGCCTAATGGTGAAATCTTCCTCCTTTATCTGCCCGAGATTAAACCCATGTTTAATCACCTTATCGACAATCGGACGAAAGGGTTCTTGAAAGTCGCATACTAATGATTTTCGCTGGTAGAAGGTTTGATGGAGAAAACCCTTATAGAGATCAAACCCAAAGAGATTAAGGAGTGCCTCTATAAAGTAGAATAATTGAGTGTAACCAATATCGAGTAATGTATTGATGGGATTGCATTTTGTGCGAGGTTTCCGCCCAATCCACTCTATATTATCGAACCAATTTTTAAAGTAGAGTCGTGCGCTATTGCCTTCAATCCCCATCATCTGTTCTAGGGTTAAGGGTTCGCTAAGTTGAGATAGATATGTTGTAATTTTTTTTATTGCATCTTTTAATTCATCACTTTTTTTGCGAGTTGATTTTAATAATGCTAATTGGCTCTTAAGTTTATTGGCAACGAAAAACGCGGCTAGATCGAGATCGGTATGGAGATATTGCTTTTGCCGTAGCAGTGTATTGCCTTCCGTAACCGCATTCCAAACACCCAGTGGGCGGAAATTAATATTGAGATGATAGATGGAAAAACCAAAGCGTTTACTCCGTTCAAGGAGTCCTGTTGTGATGGAGCCATGTCCCACAATCCAGAGTGATAAAATACGATGACAAGTATCTTGAAGAATAATCTCATCATCTCGGTTTTTAACGAGTAAATTATCATTTTTAAATGAGAAGTGCTCCCCTTCATTAGCGAAGATAATAATCAGTTTTTTAGTTTTAAAATCAGGATAACTTAACATAGCGAACGGTCACAGAGTTGGGAATAGATACAATTTTGGCATTTAGCTAAAAGTGGAGTAAAAGGCGTGTCTAAGAGATCGTAATGGTTTATTTGATTGATAAGTAATTCAAATTTTGCTCGCATTTCATGGTCTTCATGGGGGAGCATTACAGGATAGACTTTATTGTGCGTCATATCATAAAATTGTAATTTTTCTACTGAAAACCCCATTTCTGTGAGGCAAAAATATTGGCCGTAGAGCTGGAAAATATAGCCATCGTAAATGGTTTTAATCGCTCGTTTACGCTCCGTTAAAATGCCGCTCTCCTGGTCGAAGGTGTCAATTTTCCCATGAAGGCGATACTTTTCTGAGTAAACTTCATATCCTTGAAGGATTGATTTTTTAGAGGAGTAGCGTTTTTGATCAATCGCTTTATGAGCATGTAATCCCTTATATTGTGGCGCTGCCTTATAAACCGAGCTTCGATAATTGCGATAGAGCTGATGGTAGTAGATTGAACGGGGGCAAAAAATAAAGTCATTTAAAAAAGCGATCGGAAGGTAATGTTCCATAATTCTTCTCTCTTTCCATTACACTTCCGACCATTGTTTCAGTTATTTATTATTTAAGCTATTGGTAGGAATCACTTTTCTTGCATATAGGTAAACCACTCAAAGTTACTAATTTTTAGATCCGGGCGACTGCCTTCTAAATTGTGCGCAATAATCTTGTCGACTAACATTTTTCCCTTATGGGCGATATGGTAGGCACCATTGCCATCGCTATCGTGGGGGAGTGGGTGGTTAATCGCTTTTTCTTCTTTACGGCTATCAAAATGGGTGCCTTTATGATTGGTTATGGGGCTTAAGATATAATCGTTGCCCTGATTATCGTAATAGCGAAGCGCCGTTAATACCCGAATATTAAAGAGTAGTTGCCTAAAAAATGGAGCATGATCGATGGTTAAGATCTTGTCGATTAAATTATTCCCTTGTTGATAGTTAATTTCCATTTCATCAAAAAGATTTTTCAGCTCATTGGCAACTAAATGGCGCTCGTTGCGCTCATGAAAATGGGCTTTCTCTCCAATCTCTTTTAAGCGATTATAGACAAAGCGTTCTTGGTTATCGCCGATCAGTTGCCACTCTTTGGTGAGTTCTTTACCGCGCCCACCAAAATCAGCGTAGCGGAAAGTAAACTCAAAATGGTCCCTGTTTGGGTTATAGCAAATCATTTTAAAAAGACTTAAAAACTGTTTTGCCTGTGCTATCGATTGATATCGAAGTTTTTGCCCAAAAAGATCAACAAATCCTGTTGTCGGATCGATTCGGCTCGTATAATTCGCGGGAACATAGAAGATAATGCCTGATTGCTTGCCAAGGCGCTGAAAACTCTCAAATTTATTGGTGAGCTGAAGTGCATGACGCACGCCAGGCAGTCCATTTTTTTCATCGGCATCTTTAAAGAGGAGATAGTTGAGTTTATCGATGATCGCTTTTTCAAAGTTTTGGTAGATCTGGCGCTCAAACTTCATCCGTCCTCGCTTAAAACCAAAATTGAGATCCTCCATCACCAAAAGTGCATTATGCTTGACTAATAAACGGGCAATCTCGTGGACGGCAAAGGAGAGATAGCCTGCTTTTAGATTACGAATGCCCTCAATTGACTGCCAATTTTGGCGAGCGTGTTGGCGCTCCTTTTCTGCTTCTTCAAGACGTTCTTGATAATTAATACTATTCATTACATTGAGGTCTTGCTGATGAATAATCTTCCCATGAGGATTAATAATGGAGAGATAGAGTAGATTACGCTCCCCGCGGTCAATCCCCATAATATTAAACGTTTCTCCCTTCTCTTGGATCAGATGGTTGACGGCATCATTGATATAGCCCGATCCATTCGCCTGATAATTGAGAGTAATTGGTACATGGAACTGAAATTTATCTTCAGTAAATCGTCTATCTTTAATCAGATCAAAATCGAGTGTACGGGCTCTATGGCGTGCAGTATCTGTTTTAGGGGTAAGCTCCTCCCCTTTAGCATGGGTAACCTTCCGTTCTATCGATGCGGGGCGATAGAAGAGTTCTGCACCACCATCTAGTTTATAGAGTGTATTTTTTAGATTCTCTTCGCTAAAGAGTGCATTCCAATAGAGCGTATGCATGTTGGGCATGCCGTGGGAATGAGGAGAGAAGTCTTTATTATGAAGCTGAAAGAGGTGAATCTCTCCCTTCTCAATTAATGCTTCTATATACTCCGTTGGGATTGGATCAAAACGGACCAGATAGCCCTGATTTCCAACCTCAGTAAAAAATTCACCAATATTGTTAAATGTTTTGGTTGCGGAGAATGTGTGATTAAATTCGTTCCAGTCTGGATGGTCATTCAGTTTTATTTTGTAGAAATCGATCAGTTTATGAAGATCATCCTGATTAAAGTTTTTTCCAAGTTGGAAGGTCTTCTCTTTATAGATGCGATCAATCTCAGCGCTAGGTTGAAAACGTTCCCGCCCCTTTTTTGAGAAGAAGATACGGGGCATCTGCATATGAGGATTGGGCAGAAGTTTATAATACATCTTCTCAAAATGATCTTCCCCCGCTTCAGGTGTCGGAAACTCTTCAAAAACACGCTTAGCTTTAGTCTCATTATGCATAATTGCTAAATAGTAGCAGTAATAGGGTTTATCCTTTAACGCCTCTCCCGCTTGGTCAACACGATAATGAGTTTTTCGCAATAAGATGGTGGTGTAATCTTTCTCTTTATTTGCATCCCAGCCACTTGCAAGCTGGCTATTTTGAAAATTGAGTTTAAATTTCTCTTTAGAGTAGGGTTTCTTTGTGACATAATTGCGCACGCGATTATAGAGTGGAATAATCTTATCGAGATGGTGATAGATCGTATCAAAAAAGGTGTAGAAGGAGTCACGCTCGTAACTGATGCCCGCCTCATCTACTGTCTCCACCATCAAGGGGCGTAGGTGATGGAAGATCGCCATCACGGCATCAAGATACTCTTTTATTAGCGCAATATCCTTATCGGATTGTCGTAAATTATAGAGCTCTCCTGTCGCCCATTTCGTCGTCACTCTCGCTATTAATTGCTTAAGGGCTTCTCGCTTCTCAGTTAATGTAGTTAGAAGCGGATGCTCTCTTTTTAACCCCGTAATAAAAAAGTTCAGCAGGCAATGCTCAGTGATTTTATCCTTAAGAGGATCATCATCATCGAGCGATTGGCGATAAAAAAGGAGCGCCTTCTCTAAAAACCCTAAGGCGAAATGGGGCGATTTTAACCACGCCTCTTTTTGGCGCTCCATTGTTTGGGTTGGATTCTCTTTACGATAATCCTCATAAGTCTCCTTATAATAATGCTCAAGTGCCGTATGGATTAAGTCAAAATCTTTAAAGAGCGTATGGGAAAGATCCGTAATTGCCCGATTATTACGAAGCCATAGGGTATCGATATCGGCATTTTCTAACGCCTCTTTTAGCGATGATAAAGCGGTTGTTAAAGATATTGTTTCCCCCTCTAATTGGGTGGGAATGCGATCAATTAACTGGAGGGACGAATCGTTTAGCTCGGCAATGAGCTCCTCATCGTTCTCAATGGTCTCAAAAACAAGAGGATCATAATCACTTAAAATTTGGCGATATAAGCGGGTAAAATAGGGAATCTGTCGTGATTGATTGCGATCTTCACGCGCCACTTGTTGGCGATAGAGATTGACCTTTTCATTTAACCCTTGAATCTTTTTGCCCTGTTTAAGATCCCCACCAAGCGCACGATTAAAGGCTTTAATTTCAGTTTGCGAGAGTGGAAGGGCACCCAAAGAGAAGAGCTCTTCAATGGAATTGATGGTGATAATCCCTTCTTGATAGAGTGTTTCTACGGTCTTTTCAAAGATGGTAAAAAGGGTGGGATGGTGCGTTTTAATATAACGAATGGCTTCCCTATTTTCACAAAAACGGGGGAGGTTATCGTGGATTATACGATAGGCGATGCCGGTTGAGTGTGCTTTATCGGTATAGACATTGCGCCGATTCTCAAAAAAACCTTGAAAATAGGTGCTAAAAGAGTAAAAGCTTTTCACTACCATTTCCGCTTCGCTTAAGGTTTTTTTCTCTTCCGACGTGGCGCTCTCCTTTTGCGCCGCTAACCATGCGGGCAGATCCTCACGAATAAGCCCTACTTTATCGATCCGACTATAGCGCTCATCATCTTTTAGATGGCTAGCAATCTTTTTACGTAGCGTATCTTGTAATGTGATCAGCTTCTCACGTTCTTTCTCATCACGATTTTTCTTATTTTGTAACGTTTCAAACTGCTCAAGTAGCGCCAACTCTTCATCCGTTAATATTAATTGTGCTAAGCGCTCTTCAATATAATCACGATGATAGTCATCAATAATCACTTTCGCTTCTTGATAATTTTTTGCAAGCTTATGATCTTGCTCGATAATTCCATAGTGCTTTATATTATCTGAGACTTTTTTGTTGTATGGCTTCAGTTCAAAGCGGAGCGTGCGTGAGATAGGGTATTGGTGTACTAAATTATATAATGACATTTTAGACCTTTTTTAATTGAAATATTCTTTATATATAATATATTAATTTTTTATTTAATCTATTGAAAACTCTTTTGGCTAAGAGGAAACCCAAGCGGAGATTGATACGTCACTGAAGCCTCACAATATTGAAATGGCTATGAAAAAGGATCATCGGGTGTTATGAGCTATCAACTTATTTTAGATTTTCAGGATCTTTTGTGTAGCGCCAGTAGTATTGAAGTAGAAAGATAAAGCAGAGTAATAGGATGATCCACATCGTCTCAATACTTGATTGAAAAGTAGTCATTGTGATGCTATAGCCGACCATGACGGGAGTAATATTAATAAGACTAAGGCAAAGTGTTTGTAGATAGCGTGTGAATGGTTTGAATATTTTTGTGATGATGATTAGCGGGGTAGATGCAAGCACAAGACCGAAGCTACATAGAAAACTAGCGATAATAGGGTCTTTACTGGTAATGAAGAGAAAATCTTCCCACAGTGAGAATGTAATGATGGATAGAAAGTAACCGATCATATTGTTTATTTTTGGGAAAAAGTAGAAAAATGAGGCAAGACAAATACTTGCAAAACACATCCCCCAAATTAGAAGTATTACGCGATAGACCAATTTAAAACGGGCCACTTTATCTTTAGGTATAAGATAGAAAGGATATCTTTCCTTTTTTCGCAAACGGAGAACACCCTCATCATCTCGCTCCGCATATCCGATCGCCATTACTTCATCGCCTGCGGTGAGAATGATTGTTCGAATCATGTTTGCCTTAGGGTGGACTGCTTCAATGGTTGCAGTAGGGATTTTATCAACCTTTTTTTGATCGTGAAGATAGCACTCCTGTTTATTCAGTTTGTTTATTTCACCTTCCGATACACTATCACTCCACTTGGTTCCGATTAGATAGATTTTTCCCGTAGTATCTTCAATATAGATCCGTTCGCCATAGCGTTTTTCTGAACGGTAAATCGCATATTTTTTTCGATTATTACTGCTATAGCTACGGCACTCTTCATAATGCTCAAAGAGGCAAGAATTTCCGGTAAATTTGCTAGTGATATGGCTGTGAGAAAAGATCTTTCCCGTTACTTTGACGAGGCCTTTATCTATATGAGCAATATCGTGGGTTTTTAAACGGTATTCAGTCCATCCATTGTAGAGTAATGGCAAGGAGGTAAAGAAGGCAAGGACTGAAAAGATTAGGAGAAATAATGCTAAGTGATATCCGTGTAGCGAAGCGATCGTAAAAAGGCACAGCAACAAGAGGCTTATTAGAAGTCCAAGAATTTTTTTCAAAGAGGGTTTAGACATTTTTAAAAATAAATTTGGTGTTAAGCATTAAGAGTTTTCGAAAAAGTGACGATTAATCATGTCAATTAAAACAACATATTATTAAAATAATAAACTTTAAATAGGGTCTCTTCATTGCGTTAGATCAGAGTAAAGGGGGAATCATTTAACGCGCTGTTTTCCGCATAAAACGCTTTAAACTGGGCGAAAAACCGTTTACACTGAGGGGATCACGTACGCAAATGTGCTCAAAAGGCGCGCCGTACGATTCATCCATAATAGAAGGATAGGCAAATATGAAATTTTCAAAAACATTATTAACGTTATCAGGAATCTTTTTTATGTCCTACGGCCAAGCGGCAGATGCCGATACTTTAAAATTTTTTCCTGAAGCCGGCGAAGGGCAGGTGCGCCATGTGATTGAGCTTCCCGCACTCCCTGATGAATACACGGCAAAAGTGGAATTATTGGTGGGTAAAACGATTGAAACCGATTGTAATCACCACTTTTTTGGCGGTGAAAT
>JAAZCI010000138.1 GCA_012513365.1 Lysobacteraceae bacterium | reverse complement strand
GTCTCAGCAAAGCATGCCCAAAACTCAAAATCACTAATCGATCGGCACGCGATGAAATATCTCTCGCATATGAATGTTGACGATATAAAAGCCGTCCATATCGTTTCGGTACTGAGAGAGATTGAAAAAACAGGTAGCTTGTCACAAATTCGACGACTCAAAAGCAGACTCAATCAAATATTTAGATTCGCAATCTCCTCTGGCCTTTGTGAGCACAACCCAACGTCCATTATTACGCTGGATATTTTTAAGAAGCATGAAGAAGAGGCTCACGATTCACTTTCATTAAATGAGATCTATTTATTAAACGATCTCTTTAAAAATGACTCGATCAATATCACCACAAGAAATGCGATTGAAATGATTCTAAGGAGTATGCTAAGACTCCAAGAAGTTATCTTGATGAGGTTTGATTATATCGAAGGCGATGTAATACGACTGCCAGCTGAAATTATGAAAAACCGAGAAGAACACCTCGTTCCAATCACCCCACAGATTCAAAAAATTATTGATAAACAGAAAAACAAGAGCCCGTTTATCTTCCCTGACAATGAAAAAGAACCACTGAAAAAACATACCCCCAATTATACCCTCAACAAATTTGGTATTGCGTCAACCATTCATGGGTTCAGGCACTTAGCATCGACAATACTTAACGAGTCACTGCTCTTTCATCCTGACATTATTGAAGCATCGCTCGCTCATAAAGACAGTAATAAGATACGGGGCACGTATAATCTAGCAAAATACATCGAAAGACGTAGAGAGCTTTTACAGTGGTGGTCAGACTTCATAGACAAATGTAACACAAAAGAGAATAATGAGAGAGCGCTTAAAGAGGCGGGGATTTCGTTAATTTAATAATTTATCTGAGTTGATGTATATGAGCACTTTAGTTATTACAGGGAATGGGTTTGATATATGGCATGGTTTGCCCACAAGCTATAAGAATTTTTATGAAAAATATAGCGATGAGCTATCGGGGCACACACAATACTTTGACGATTTTTGTGATATAGATAGCGAATGGACAAACTTTGAGGAATCTCTAGGCTCATTTAATCAAAGTAGCTTTCTCGATAACTCTGCATACAGACCATCTATTGAAGAGATGATGGATAATACTGGAATGATGTATGGCTATGAAGACTCTATTGCAGTTGAAACTGATGAGTTAATCAAAAATATAACCAGAGCATTTAACTCTTGGATTTCTTCAATTGAGGTTGACCAAGCAACAAGACTTATAGCAATCCCCGCTGACTGTAAATTTATAAACTTTAATTACACAACTACTCTAGAAGATGTGTATGGAATACCTGATTCAAATATATTACATATACATGGAAAAGCCTGGGAAGGAATTATCTTTGGGCATGGTCGTCCTCTGATTAAAAAACAATTCAATGACGTTGAGCCTTGGTTTAATGCGCCTCAAGAAGATGCTGAATCAATCTATAATATATTCCGCAAGCCAGTCTTAGGTACTATAGAGCGACATCAAGCTCAGTTAAAAAACTACGGAAATATCCAAAAAATAATAGTAATTGGGCACTCAATTAATGACATTGACAAACCATACTTTGAATTTATTTTAAGTGAATACCCACAAGCCAAATGGGAAAACTATAATTACGGTGATGAAATACAAAATACTCACAACAACCTCATTAAAATAGGGGTCCCTAAAGGAAATCTCCAATCTATGTCTACTGATGACCTTGCGACTATCTATCCTATCCCATAATTGACTTTACTGATTTTAAAAAAACTTCCTCGAAATTAATCGGGGTTTTCTTTTATCACAAGGTTTTTGTATTCAAATACTCTTTATGCAGATGCTTAGGCTCTACTTCTTGAGCATAAGCGCCACGGCAGTGATTATTCTGCCAAAAGAAAAAGCTATTAATCATTGCGACTAATAGCTTTCTTTCTTCTCGCCAGACTCTTGCACTTAACGTTTTGTCTGGCTTGCCTCGAAATATCACATTAATGAGCTGGCTTATCGGATCATCAATGATAGTGGTGGGAATTAATCTCTCACCCTCAAGGGTAAGACATCGTTTTGGATCATCTCGGTGTATGCGGCCTTTACCGTACGCCAATAACGGAGGCGAGAAACGGGATCTTCTGTATTGGCTTTATAAAACTCATAATTACTGGTGTGTCTTAATTCCGCCTCGCCATTTTGCGCCTCGCGGTTCGGGTCGTAATTATCCACTAAAAAGCGGAGCTCGCTGGCTTGAAGCGCCCAGAGTTTAGAGAAATCTTTCACGAGATAATCGATCGTTTCTGAGATCATATTATCGAGCAGATCATTAATATCTTGCCCGCGATATGCTTC
>JAAZCI010000013.1 GCA_012513365.1 Lysobacteraceae bacterium | reverse complement strand
AGCAAAAAGCGCGCCATAAATTTTGTCGATCGTCATCAATTAAAAAATTTTCTATGCCACGTTGTGTGACAGGCTAATTTTTAGTCAATTTAGACCTAATCCATTAATATATTTTTATTTTAACTGTTCTCATAAACCCTATAGGATACGTAATCCAACACAAATCTTTGCACTTCTTTACAAATAAAAACAAATTAATATTCAATACATTGTTATGTGAGATCACGATAAATGAAGAGACTTTCCTTGTTATTGCTTCTCCTTGGAGCGATGCAGATGTTGCATGCCGATGAGACCTTTACCCCCTCAAGTGAGCCGGTGTTAAAACTAAACTCCCCGAAGCCCGCGATTGCGCTTGCGCTCGATAATTCTGGCTCGATGGGAATTCGCGACATGATTTTAAATGGTAAAACCACCAGCCGAATTGATGCGTTACAACACACCGTTCGCCTTCTCTTTGACCGTTATAAAGATAAAGCGTTGCTGGGCTATACCAATATGAATTCAAGAAGAAATTCGTGGACGCTTCTTGATAATCACCTCCCCGTGCAAGATCTTTCCAAGGTGGATTCCAATGAATATCGCCGCATCTATCAAAATATTGATAAAGACATTATCGCCTTTGGAAACACGCCCGTCTCCCATGTGACCTATCAAGCGATTCGCTTACTCCGTGGCGACCCCATCATTTTAGATCAAGCCGATCCACCGATTATCAGTTCACACTTTGAGTCGCCGCTGCAATATCGCTGTCAATCCAATCACGTAATTTTAATGACCGATGGTGCTGCGAACGAGTCTTTCTTCTATGATATTTTACCCGGTGATAAGCACTTGCTAAAACCCTATGATGCCCGTTTTAATCACAATCGCCATCTACTTTTTAGGGGTGAAGAGCATAAATTCGTCGTCGATATTGCGCAAAAAATCGATCTTCGCGATATCCGAAAATTGACCATTCAACATAATACCTGGGCCGATAAACTCTACGATAATGCCGGCCAACCTTGGAACGATCGCTACTCCAAACCGATGCCGATCACCATTCATACGGTGAGTCTGGCGATGCCGATCCACGATAAAATGTATAAATATTACACCGATGGCACAGGGGGACTTCGCATGGGGGTTGAGGGTGGCCGCAATGTGATGAAAAACGCCGACGACCTCATTAGCGCCTTTGATGTGATTTTCTCGACGCTCGTTCGCAGTACAAGTAGCACCTACGCCTCCCTTGATAAAGAGATCACGACCCTACCGCAATCGGTGCCAAACATCAGCAATCTCAATAATATGGGCGGAATTCGCTACGACTCCACCTACACCTTTAATGAGGGCATTGGCTCCATTCGCGCGGTGACCTCCTATAAAGTCGCCGATCCGAGTGGCGACCGCTCCAAAGACCGCATCAATAACGTGACGCTTTGGGAAACCGGTAGCACTATTTTGCCCAATCAAGGCCGCTACATTACCTTTAATCCCACCTCAAAAAAAGAGATGGATTTAACCACGGCGAACATTAAAAAACTCTATCCGCAAACGCCCTTTAGACAAGCCCATGAAGATTGGCTCCGCTTTAATAAATCCTCGAAAGATGCCTATTTTATCCAATTAAATGGACGCATTACCCCGATTGGGAGCTCCCCAAATGCCGATCTATTTTTGGCCAACCACGACAATCTCTATATCAATCTTGAGCTGATGCAAGCGCATAAACAGGGCTTTATTCAGTATCTGAAAAATAAGGCCTCGCACTTTTCCAGCGTCATTGTGCTCGGCGATGATACCGGGACGCTCCGCTTTATTAATGCCACTCGCGGGCTTAAATCTGGGCGCCGTGCAGGGGAGCAAAATACTGCCTATTTCCCCTCGTTTCTTCATGAGCGCATCGATGAGATTGCCCACAGCCACACCCATCAGCTCGTCATCGATGGTAAAACCAACATTAGCGATGGACTCGTTATGAAAGAGGGAAACGATTATTACGCAACCGTCGGCCTATCGAGTCTTGGTGCGGGCGGAAAAGCAGTGATTGGCTATCAGCTCTATGGTAAAAAAGCCGCCGATCTCGATAATCTAAAAATCACTGGCGATACCCATATCACTCCACTCTTTGAGATTGTGAACGAAGGGAAAAAGCGAACCTCGGGCTTTCAAAACTTAGGCTATAGCTATTCTGGCTTTCAATTTTTTAATCATATGAACCCGAAATCCGCGCGCACCTCCCCGCAACTTGTGGCTCTCTTTGGCAATGGCTTTGGGAGTGCGAGCAATGTCTCAAGCCTCTACCTTATCGACGCTTACACCGGCGATCTTATTAAAGAGGTGATTCTCAATAAACAAGGCGGCGGCGCTGCGACACCGACCATTATTGTGAAAGATGCGGGGCTCAATATGCAGCAGCTCGATAAGGTCTATGTGGGCGATTATGAGGGGCATCTTTATAAGGTCACCTTTGATGCAGAACTTAATACCGACTCGATCCAAACCCTCTTTAAAGCGCCTAAAACCGCGAAGGGACAATCGGCAATTTCTGTACAACCGCTTGTAATTCGCGACCCCAATAAAAACGATATCCACTGGGTCTATTTTGGGACGGGATTAAACGCAAGTATGGAGCTTGACCGCGGGAAAAATTCGCTCGTCACCCACAATCTAATTGCCATTAAGGATATTCCGGCAGCGATGAGTTCTCCCCTGCAACTGAAAGATTTAAACCGTGGCGACCTTAAATATATCGGCAAAAAACCCTATTTAGATGATTACCTCACCTATAAAACCTATCCCGTTGAGGCGGATCTGCAAGAGAGCCACTCTCAGCGCGGTTGGTATCTTCCGCTAACGGCCGATGGCAACAATATGGGCGAGCGTTTAGTCTATTCACCGCAATACGACAATGAGCGCAAAACCATTCATTTCAATACGTGGGGCGTTTATGAATTTTCAATCCATCAGCACGAAATCTACGGTAAATATCGCAGTGATGACCCCTGTTTACCCTCAGCGATTCCTTTTGGTAAACGCTTAGCGCTTGATCCATTTACTGGGAAAACCAAGCATTTTAGCCGCGAAAGTAACTTAGGCTACACAAGCGCCGCCGGCGGAAACTTCTCGGGAAACTATCTCTCAACGGGGACGGAAAAAGCCTACGGCAATCAGACCACGCTCTTATCGCTCGGCATTCAAGCCGAATTGATCGAGATTACCGGAAGCGCCGATAGTTACTACAGCTACGATAAAACGTCAGAAGATGCCGGACGCTGTCAAACGATGGTCAATGGTGAAATTCTCTGCTTGCTCGATCCTT
>JAAZCI010000137.1 GCA_012513365.1 Lysobacteraceae bacterium | reverse complement strand
GCGCAACACGTACCACCGACACTTCAGAGCCGGGAGTGACGCCCATTGCCAATAATTTACGGCGAAGCGGTTTAGCTTCATCCAAAAATGAATGAATGGTAGCTTTTACCCCAAATGGCAGTTGATTTAGCGTCGTCATTTCATCATCCTTCTTATGAGAAATAGATAGGTTTGTGATTGTAAATATAGTATGTTTGAGAATCATTCTCAATATATTTTAATTATCAAATTCGATAGTTTGATAAAAAATGACAAATATCAAACCTTATTGACGCAATCAACTCGTTATCGGTTTTTTGAAACGACAATCCCAATCCAACGAAAACGCGCGATTTCAGCCTAAATCGGGGCTAAAAAGAATTCAGGTGCCCCTCTTTTTGCCTATTTTTATGAAGAGAAGTTCCGCTAAAAATTCCTCATGACGACGCGGCAAAAAGAGAGGACTTATCCTATTTATTGATCTACATCAGCATTAGCTGATCCCGATATTGGATCCACACTAATCGAGCCGTTTAATGGTGCTCGCATCACTTTGTGACGCATCATTGGGCTCATCGCTTGCTTCGCGCTCCGCTTGGTAGATCTCCTGATAGACCGTTTTCGGTTTGCAACTAGTCGCACCTTTTGCGCCGCTCATGCAGCCCCCTTTTGATTGACTGCAGCCGCTGCAGCCCTTCTTTTTCACCAATTTAATATAGAGATAGAAGAGCGCAACGCCGAAAATGGCCAGTACAATGATCGTATCCATGGCTATTTCATATCTTTCGCTTGCACCCAGATCACCGCATCTTGGCTCAATTCTTTGCCTTGATACTGATCATCGGGACCAACGCCCACCGCGGCAAAGCCCCACCAACCCGCTTTCGGAATCCCAAAGGTAAACGTGCCATTGGCATCGGCTTTAATCACCAACGTCACAAAGCTATCTTGCGGCGCTTCAATGTTGGTTGGGCCTGTTTTATTGCCGGTAATATCGATCTCGGAATTTAAATATTCAATCTCAATTTCCGCAAAAGGCACCGGTTTCCCCTCACTCATCACAACGCCTGAAAAGGTGGAATTGGTCCAGATCGCATAGGGTTTTGTAAGAGGGACAATCTCAGTTTTAAGCCCAAGCTCGCTCTCCCAATCGGTGGGCATGCCCGCCACATTGACCACCACTTTAGTGATCTGCTGAATGTAGGTATCTTCATTTTTCTCAAAATAGGGCGCCGGCGTTAATACAAAGAGATGATCGCCCATTCCGCGGGCTTTATAATCGGTCTCAAAGGCGTTTGCACGATTGTTAGTGCCCTGCCATGTGATCGATTTAAGCGTCCCTTTCAGGTCGGTTTTTTTCTCTTTATGCACCACATAAAATTCTTCCGGCTCGCCCATATCCATCGTATGTTCATCGGCAAACGGGTGGGTAAAGACGAGCTTTAACGGAATAGTCGCCCCTTGATTGAGCGCTGATTCTGGCGTATAGAGCATCTGAAAGTGAGCGTTAGCACTGCCGCCAAGCATGGCAAAGAGTAACGTGGAAAGCGTAAATAACTTTTTCATGGAGATCCTTTTAATTAAATTTTAATTGAATTGAATCGAACTATTTAAATAGGGAGTGATGCAAAATTAATTAATCTGGCTGCCTTTTAAGATCACTTGGTGCCCGTCACCGGCATCAAATACCGCGCTATAATCGCCCTCTGGCTTCTCAAAATTGACGCTGTTGAGCGCATCAAATTTCATCTCGATCACTTTTTTGCCCGCTTGTTCCACATAAAAATTGACGCCGCTTGCGCTACTGCCATCGCTAAATCCCCCTTCGCAGGTGATGGTCTCATCGCCCTCATCAAAGCAGGAAAGGAGCGCGGTATGGGAAAATGCTGCTGGCGAAAAAGCGAAAAGAGCGATGGTTAGGAGTGTTTTTTTCATAATAAAGTCCTCGTTAATGAATAAGTGAATCAATGAATAAAAATCGTTACGAATGTCTGTAGGTATATTGGGCTTCCCCACCCTCGGGGAAACGGCGTTTTAGAGGCCGGCGCATAAAGCCCAGCAAGAGAGTAATTCCCACAATGGTGCTGTAGAAATAACCCATCATCTCCGTCCCGCTCCAAGCAAAATAATTGCCGAGGGTGAAAAAGAGCGATGCAAAAAGAAGGCCTAGTCCAAAGGGCATAAAGATCGCTAGCAACATCAATTTATAGGAGTTCACATTGAGTTTGACCACCACCATCGAGGCAATGCACGGGGGCGTAAAGATCATAAAAATCAGCATCGCTGCCGCATGAAGGGCGCTATACCCCACCGCATCACTGCTAAAAGCCTCTTCAGCGCGCTCAGCGTTACCCGACTCGTAGATCGACCCGATGGTGGCTACCGCACTTTCCCGGGCGGCAAAGGAGCTTAAAAATGCCACGTTAATGCGCCAATCAAAGCCTGCCCATTCGGTGGCCGGCTCTAAAAATCGGCCAAACATTCCTAAAAAGGAGTTACTAATGCGCTCGTTTTTAATCTCGTTTTGCAGTAATTGCCCTTGTTGCGAGAGTTTACGAATCTCCCTGTTAATCGCGCGCGCCTCTTTATCGGCAGGCTTAATAAATTTATAAAACTCCGGTGAATTTTGAGCGTATTTAGTATCCACTGCCGCGGCTTTTTCTGGTGATTGGGAGGCGGCCATCCGATCGGCGCGATAGCGATTATTGAGATTAATCAGCGCGTAGATCGCTTTTTTATCGTTCACTTCCGCATAGTAGGGCGAGTTTTGAATCGCTTCGTCATACTCCATCAGCATTACATCAACGCGATGATCGATCTCAAGCTGTTTCTCTTTTGAAATCCCCGGAAATTGGAGGAGCACAAAGAGCACCACCGCTACCGCCATCACAATCGTTCCCACTTTATGAATGTAGAGCCAAATGCGTTGAATCGCGCGGAGCATCACTCCTTTTAACGTCGGCAAATGATACGGAGGTAGCTCCATAATAAAGGGCGTGCGTTCCCGATGTTTTAAAAGGGTAAGCGTTAAAATTCGCGCTATGCTCAGCGCAATAAAGAAGGTGATCGTCGAGATAAAAAACATCATCAGCGACATCGTGCTCGCAAAAAATGCGCCCAAAATCAACGTATAAAAAGGCACTTTTGCCAAGCAATTCATATAGGGCACCGTCATAATGGTCGCAATGCGCGCCTGCTCATCAGCAATGCCTTTCGTTGCCATAATCCCCGGCACCGCGCATCCGCCAACAAAGGCGCCGCCAAGCACTAGAGGAAGCGTCGATTGCCCATGAAGGCCGTAACGATTAAAGACGCGATCGAGCACAAAGGCGATCCGCGGCATATAGCCGGTATCTTCCAAAATCGCGATAATCATAAATAAGATGAGGAAAATCGGCACATAATTAAGAAGCGCGAGCGCACTGTTCACCAGCCAAATGCCAAGCTCGGTGACAAGCGGTACCTCGATAAAATTAGGCTCAGGAAGAAGCGAGACAATAAAGTTTTTTAAGGTCGCAAGATAGGGCCACGTGTAATTAGTGAGCGCATAGCCTTTGACGATGGAGAGCTCGTAGGTGCCATAGATCACCAGCCCCAAAATAAGAAAGGAGAGCCAACGATTGAGCACGACTTTATCAATAAGATTCGTGAGCGTCGGCTTTTTGTCTAAAGGTTCTGACACGCACGCCTCATAGATCAAATTCGCTGCTCGATAACGCTCCGCCGCCACAATCGAATCGATCGTTTTGGCCGTTTTATTTGGATCTTTAGCGTGAGCCCCCTGATGTAACTGCTCCATAAACGCAGGCGCACGAGCGTCGATTCGTTCGATTACCGTCTGATTATTCTCTAAGACTTTCAGCGCAAGCCAGCGGGGATCAATTTGATTGCACAGTTCAGAAAGTAACGGTTCGGCGGTTAAGAGCGATTCCACCTGATTGAGCTCTGTTTCAATTTCTGAGTAAGCATGCGGGCGTTTTTGAGGGGAATTATCAACTGCCCCATCCTTTTTAGCCGCTAACATCGCCGTTAAAATCGCCTCTTTGCCAATCCCTTTTGAACCCACAGCTTCAATGACGGGAACGCCTAGCGCCGTTTCAAGGGCAGCACGATCAAGGGTTAAGCCGCGGCGTTTTGCGATATCCATCATATTGAGCACCACGATCACCGGTTTACCGATCTCAAGGAGCTGAAAGGTGAGATAGAGACTCCGCTTTAGGCACGAGGCATCAATCACGTTGATAATCACGTCCGGATCATCATCTAAAAGATAGGCCACCGTCGCTTTCTCTTCCATGGAAAAGGCGCTAAAGGAGTAAGTTCCGGGAAGGTCAACAAGCTCGATCGCCTCGCCTTTATAGCTAAGTCGCGTGCTCTTTTTTTCCACCGTCACGCCGGGATAGTTAGCAACGCGCTGATTCACGCCACTCATCATGGTGAAAATGGTGGATTTTCCGCAGTTTGGTTGCCCCGCTAATGCCGCTTTAATCATGCGCCACCCGATCGATCTCGATCATGCGCGCTTCATCACGGCGAAGGGTGACAAAATAACCCAAAATTTCCACCTCAAGCGGATCGAGCAGCGGCGCTGAACGCACCATCGCCACTTCAGCGCCCGGGATAAATCCCATGTTAAACAGCTTTTGGCGCAATACCCCATCGCTGTGAACGGCTTTAATCACCGCCCGTTGGTTACTCTGCAATCGATCGAGCGCTAGCGGAATCTCTTGGAACATCTCGCACCTTTTATTTAATTCAAAAATATAATGACAATGAGAAGCATTATCAATGAGAGTTTTTAAAAATGCAAATGACTCTCATTAGCCGTTAAACCAATTGATATTACGGTGATTTATCCGGTTTTGATTATTTTAGGAGGGATCGGTTCTTGCCATTTATCGCTGATTTTAAGGAATCTTCCTTTGACGAAACCCATTGATTTTATCGTCTTGAACCCCGCTGTAATTGAACTCTATTTTTGTTTGAGAACTATTCTCAATATATTTTATCTATCACTATCCTGAATTTGATAAGGAAAAGTAAAGAAGGTTCAATCTTTTTAAATCATGGGCTTGCAAAAAGTCGACACAATTTATTATAGTGGGATTTACAGATCATAATGTAGATCAAAGTTTAGGGGACCGACTCAAATATAATAATAAAAATATGGCTCACCACCTCGATTCTTGTGGGCCATAAAGGTAAGGATAGAATCATGATTCACAATGTGCACTTTTTCTGGCAACGCTTTAAAGCGCTCGAATCCTCGTTACAGACACTTCCGGTGAAAACGCGTATGGCGCGCGTCAATCGTCTGCTTAAAGAGTGTGGGATTGAGCTGATTGCAGAGATCTATAAAGAGGCGCCGAATGAGATTATTTTTACCGCCGATGGGGATGTTACCCTCTTTGAAAAGGTGCTTAAAATGGCAGCTTCTGCCCCGCGCTTGCAATACTTTACCATCTACCCGTTTCGCCAAGCCTGCGATGTGACCGATCTCTATCTCGATTGGGATAATGGGCTTCGCCTTGGTCACGATGATATTTTGCTCGATTACAGTTTTGAAAAACGCCGCTTTGCACTCACCATTGCCACTCATAAAACCATTCCCGAAGCGATTTTAGAAGAGGCGCAATATCTTGTCTTTTTACTCTTAGATTACGCGCTCGGCGAGTATGAATTTGAGACGAAAGTGGGCCGTGTGGTGTTTGAAAAAGATCCGGTTCATTTAACAAAAACGCTCTCAATTTCGGAGTTTAGCCAATGCTATAAAGAGTTTTGGCATCAACATTTAGGCCACAGTGGCGTCTACCCTGAGATCGATCATCAAGCGTGGGATTGGTCCTCCTTTGAGCTTATCGATCCTTACGATTCAGTGCCTTTTTTAATACGCCGGAATGAGACTGCGAACGCCCTTGTGGGCGATCCAAACTACCCCTATTATGTGGAGATCACCCTGCCAGAATCCCACGAAAAAAGCGAAACCTTTGACCGAATTCGCGTTCTCGAAGAGCAGGTCGATGAGGCGCTTCACCGCCTTCGTTACGCCATTCATACCCATAGTATGCGTCATCACATAAATACTCCTCGGCAGACTTTAGGGTATTACGTCAGCGATGTGGAGTGCATTAACAGTTTGCAACAAAAGTTTGTGGAATTTGGCCCAAATCTCGCCATCGATTACCACTACGATCCGGGCTGGAGTCACTATTTGCAATTTGTAGAATAGGGCTTATTTCAAAAGTAGAGCGATTATCATTAAGGTTATTTTAATGCCTTTAATAATCGCTCTTTTGATTATTTTAATAATCTAAAAATTGACTATTATTCATACCATTAATAATCAATTCAATCGATTAGATAGCGTCGATCCATAAGCCGATCAATTAAGATGCTCAGTTAAACGCGCCACAATGTCATGCTCATTTCGATATTTTGCTAAATCAAGAGCCGTATAACCTTTCGCCACAATCGATGGATCGGCCTGTTGACTTAAAAGGTATTCCACAATCTCCGTTAAGCCCATCTCAGCGGCGCGGTGGAGTGCAGTAAAGCCGTTATGATCGGTCGCATTGACGCGGGCATCGTGCTCAATTAACATCTTCACAAGATCCAGCTCTCGAAGCTGAACAGCGTCCATTAGCGGTGTTGTTCCTGCAAGGCTCAATCCTTCTACATCAGCGCCTTTTTCAAGCAGCAGTTCCGCCATTTTTTGATCCTTCGCATAGAGCGACCAATGAAGCGGACAAAAACCATCTTGCGCCAAAAGCTCAATATCCATGCCCTGCTCTAACTGCGTTTCCACCTCTTCATATTCACCATTGGCGATCGAGATATGGAGCGCGGTGGTTGAGCGAAGTTCCGCGTCCGTTTCATTACGATATTCTTCATCAAAAACGCCCACAATGGCCTTATGACCAAAAAGCACAAACGCCCACACGGCGGCTTCATTCGGCGTTGTTTCCAAAGATTTTGGAAGAGGCACGGGGGTAATATCATTGAGCGCATGGCTTCGCATTAAATAATGGAAAATCGCTTCGGTATAGCGCTCCGTTTCAAGGCTTGCATCATCCAAAAACGCGCCCTCAATCCATTTAACATGGAGCGTATCGCCCTCTTGAGAGACCCGCGCACGCACCACCACTTCCCGCGTCCAGCTGCGCACCATATAGATAAACGCGCCATCATAAAAGATTGCCCATTTATGCTCCATCTGCGTCGGGATAAAAAGCGAACCGGGATAGAGTTTATCGGCCACTTTATAGCTCAGTGTGCTCTCAATTTTTCGTTTATTGTTTGGCTGATTACCACTAAAAGATGAGCCATCTTCAATGCCGTACGAACGCGCATGAATCGACGCTTGCGGATCTTTTGACGAGCCGATCATCTGCAGCGTGATGGGGCGAAGATCGATTAACTGTACGCCAAAGGGATTTTTTTCAGCCACGATGGTGGGAAGATGGTCAACTTCAACCGCTTTTTGCGTCATAACGCGCTCCTTTTAAGGTGAATATTCAATCCAATAACAAGCCCTCTATCTTACCAAACCTTCTATCGTCATAGGGACAAGAGTGATAAAATACTCCCTCATTTCCCGCTCTTTTCGCCCCAATTTTCCCGATTTAATGCCTATGTTTGAGATTCTCTACCACGATGATGCGCTCGTTGCGATCACTAAACCCGCCGGTTATTTTGTGCACCGCTCCATGCTCGATCCCCGCAATAAACAGATTATTTTGCAAAAGTTGCGTCAGCAGATCGGCCAATATCTCTACCCGGTTCATAGGCTCGATCGGCCTACCTCGGGCGTCCTTATTTTCGCGCTCAATGAGGATTCCGTTCGCCACATTGCCCATCAATTTACTCACAATACGCCGACCAAAATCTATCATGCGGTGGTGCGCGGCTTTGTTGGTTCAGAGATTAAGAAAATGGATGCCCCGCTCAAGCATGAGCTTGAAGACCCCGATGCTGAGGAACCGATTGTCTATCAGGAATCGCTCACCTACTGTCGCGGCCTTGCCCAATGTGAGCTCCCTCTTCCTGTCGGGCGATATGACACCTCGCGCTACTCCCTTGTGGAACTGCAACCGATCACCGGACGTACCCATCAATTGCGCCGGCATCTCAATTATGCCGCTCACCCCATCGTTGGCGATTCAAAACATGGAGATCTGCGCCACAATAAGTCGATTCAGACCCATTTTCACAACGAACGGTTAATGCTGCACGCCTCCTATTTAACCCTCAATCACCCTGAAACGAATCAGCTGCTCACGCTCCATTCGCCCTTTCCCGAAGAATTTCGCACGCTGTTAACCGCGATGAATCTTCCAAGTGATAATCCGCCCCTTATTCCGCTCCATAGCCGATGAGAATCAACGCCAATTTCCCGGCTACTTTGCTATGATGAGGACTTACGAATTAATCGAGGTGACTCACCATGCTAAAACAGATTCCCCCCGTAACCCGGGCCCTGCTTTTCATTAATATCGGCCTCTATGTAGTGACGCAGTTACTTAGCGCAAGCGACATTTCGCTAACAATTTTGCTCGGCAGTTACTATCCTGAATCGCTCAATTTCAAGTTCTGGCAACCGCTCACCCACATGTTTATGCATGGTGGTACGGGGCATATTTTCTTTAATATGTTCGCCCTTTTTATGTTTGGCTCATCGGTGGAAACTCATCTCGGGCAAAAACGTTTTCTGATCCTCTACTTTTTAGCGGGCATCGGCGCTTTTCTGCTCTTTAATGCGCAGAGTTTTCTCCAGGTGGCGAGCTATAAAGCGGAACTTTCACAGCTAGGCATCGATCCTGAGCTCATTCGCGAACGCATGCATTTTACCGATCTTAAAGGGACGTTCCTCAATCCGATGATCCCCAATTTAGAGATCGCCCGCGATCTTGCTTATAGTTACATCACCCCGATGGTGGGCGCATCCGGTGCGATCTATGGCATTTTAGTGGCCTATGGATTGATGTTCCCGAACTCAAGCCTCATGCTGGTATTTCTCCCCTTTCCCATTAAGGCAAAATATTTTATCCCCGGCATTATGATCCTTGAGATCATTTTAGGTTTAATGAATTATTCATGGAATCCGGTGGCGCACTTTGCCCACATTGGCGGCGCGATTACCGGGCTTATCATCATGCTCTACTGGCGCTCTCAAGCGAAAAAACGCCGTTATTAACGATTACATATAAGGAGATTGATTTGATTCAAACGCTAAAAAAAGCCCTGCTCACGCTTTTATTTATCATCATTAGCCCTTTCACCTTTGCAGGCGAAACGCTCTCAATTACCGATCAAGAATTGATGCAGGTGGCCGATAAAATCTTCATGAATGAAGCGAGTGGCAATCCCGATAAACTGATTACCTGGAACCAAGGGGAAAATTTTCCATCGCTCGGAATTGGGCACTTTATCTGGTATAAAGCGGGCGAAGTGGAACGCTTTGAGGAGACCTTTCCCGGCCTTGTCACTTTTTTAGAGCAAAAGGGAGCGAAACTTCCCTTTATTTTAGTGCGCCATAAAACCGCTCCGTGGCCCAATCGCGAGCATTTTCTCACCAATCAAAATAATGCCTCCGCCACGGCGCTTAAAGAGTTTTTATATCAAACCCGCGATCTGCAGATTCTCTATATTTTTAATCGTCTGCAAGCGGCGCTCCCGAAAATGGAAGCCGCCTCCCGATCTCCGCAAAAAGTGCGCGATAATTTCTACGCCGTCGCCAATGCAAAAAATGGGCTCTACGCACTGATCGATTATGTCAATTTTAAAGGGGAAGGCACCAATCCCAATGAACGCTATAAAGGTCAAGGTTGGGGGCTTTTACAAGTGTTAGAAGGGATGCCCCATCTTCCGCAAAATGCCTCCACCGCTCTCTCGCATTTCCGTGAATCGAGTAAAGCACGCCTCTCTGAACGGGTGCAAAATGCCGATCCCGCCCGCAATGAAAATCGCTGGCTGCAAGGCTGGCACAACCGTTGCGATACCTATCGTTAGGCTCTATTAATGAATAAGAAGCTCTAACGAATCAGGACTTGTGGATAACCCTGTGAATAATCCCTGTATAACGCAAGGATTTTTTATGGATAACGCGCCGACCTTCATCAATCAAGCGCTCCGCCAATGGCGTATAATTAGCCCATCATTGCATAAAAAATTTAATTAAAAGGAGAGATTATGACGACCTCAATGACACACGCTTCCATTTCCTGGAATGAGGCGGGAGAACCGATGTCTGAGCATTTTGAGGATCGTTATTTCTCCTCCGATGATGGGCTTTTAGAAGCGCGTTATGTCTTTCTCGCTCACAACAATTTAGCCAAACGTTTTTCAGAACTTGCGCCCTATGAAACGATCACCATCGGTGAAACCGGCTTTGGCACCGGGCTCAATTTTTTAGCCACCTGGGAGCTCTTTTGTAAAAATGCGCCGGCAACTACCCATCTTCATTTTTTAAGTGCCGAACTCTACCCACTCTCCCACAAAGATATGAGTCAAGCGCTCTCCCGCTGGACGGAACTTTCCCCGCTAATTGAGGAATTTCTCAGTGTTTATCACGGCATTCATGAGGGCTTTCAAACGCTCTCCTTAATGGAGGGGCGCGTCACGCTCACCTTAATGATTGGCGATGTGAAACAGGTGATTCCCAAGATCAAAGGAGAGGTCGACGCGTGGTTTTTAGATGGTTTTGCCCCGTCGAAAAATCCTGAGATGTGGAGCGATGAGCTCTTTACCTTACTTGCGCAAAAATCCCGAATTGGCGCGACCTTAGCGACCTTCACCTCCGCCGGGTTTGTACGGCGCGGCCTCATTCGCGCGGGATTTGAGATGCAAAAAGATCAAGGCTTTGGCATTAAACGCGAGATGCTGTTTGGGGTTTATGCACCCGATGAGGCCTATCTTAATCGGCGCCTAACTCGTAAGGAGCGGACTGAAAACGCGCCGTGGTTTCGCTATAGCGACCATCTGATCAAAACACGCACCTCCATTGTAATCGGAGGCGGAATTGCAGGCGCAACCAGTGCCTATCTCTTAGCAAAGCGGGGCTTTAAGGTCACACTACTTGAAAAAAACGGCGAGATTGCGCGGGAAGGCTCGGGCAATCCTCAAGGCATTTTATATCTAAAACTCTCCGCCCATCGCACCGATCAAACGCGCTTTTTAATTGAAGGATTTGGCTATACGCTTCGGCTCTTAAAAATGCTGACCGCAGAGGGGAAACTCGTAGAAGGCACCGACTGGGCGCAAAGTGGCGTACTTCAGCTCTCCTACTCCGAAAAAGAGGTGAAACGCAATCACAACCTCGATGAAGCCTTTAATGATGCGCTTTTATATGGCGTTTCTAGCGAGAAAGGGAGCGCAATTACGAACATTGAGGTTAATCATGAAGGACTCTTTTTTCCCGAATCGGGCTGGGTTAAACCGCGCCGTTTTTGTGAAGCGCTGCTCGATCATCCCAATATCACCCTAATCACCGATTGTGAGGTACTCTCCCTTTCCAAAATACCCTCCAAGGAGACTTCCCAAGACACTTCTAGGGCGACATCGAAATCAAGCCAGCATCACTGGAAGGTGATTACTCAAAGCGCACACGGTGAGAACGCTTTTGAAGCGGAAACAGTGGTTTTAGCCAATGCCACCGAGAGCACAATGCTCTATCAAACCGCGGAATTACCGCTTAAAAATATTCGCGGACAGGTGACCTATTTGCCTGAAACGCCTGAGAGCCAATCCCTTAAAAGCGTGATCTGCAGCGATGGCTATATCTCCCCTGCAGCCGATGGCATGCACTGCATTGGCGCCACCTTTAATTTTGAGCGAAGCGATCGCGCACTCTCAAAGGCGGAACACGCGCAAAATCTTACCATGCTTAAAACCGCCTCAGGGCCGCTCTATCATGCACTCAATGCAGATCATTACCCGCTTGAAACGCTCCAAGGGCGCACAGCCTTTCGCTCAACGAGCCCTGACTATCTCCCCATTGTCGGCCCGGTCCCACACTTTGAGCGCTTCATGATCGATTATGCAGTGATTGAGAAAGATGCCAATAATATCCCCAATACCCTCTGCACCTTCCATAAAGGGCTCTTTATTAATGCTGGCCACGGTTCACGCGGGCTGATTACTGCGCCCCTTTCCGCCAAACTTCTTCTTGATCATATTGAAAAAAACACCTTTAGCGTTGAGCGCGATCTCGTTGAAGCGTGCCATCCCGCGCGCTTTTATATTCGCATGCTCCGCTTTCCCAAGCGCCATGACAATCCTCCGAAAAATCATCAGGATAAAGAAATGTAAAACTTCTGGATTTTCCGTGACAACTGGCATTTATTTACAAATATAGGTCTATACTAAAATCATGAAAAAACGGAATATGACCCTTAATCTATGATTCTTAATTTAATCAAAGGAGATATCTATGAAACGTCTACTCATGGTTTCAGCACTTGCGGTTGGTTTAGCGAGCCCCTTTGCGGTGGCACAATTTAAAGACCCATCCACGGTGATGATCAACAACTCTCAAGGCGGATTCCAAGGCCCATCGGCGGTGGATAATGTCACCATCTCGGACGCGAAAACAATGCGCGACGATAGCTACATTGCGCTTGAGGGGAAAATCACTAAACACCTGCGTAAAGATAAATACCTCTTTACCGATGGCACCGATGAAATTGTCGTTGAGATCGATAAAGATAAATGGCGCGGCGTCATCATCACCCCGAACGATACCGTTCGCTTAGAAGGGGAGATTGATGCGGGCCGTGGCGGAAAAGTTGAGATCGATGTCGATCGCATTCAACTGGCGAAATAACTCGATCAACGCCGCCCTATAAAAGACAATTAAACCGGTCTTCACTCCTCATACGATCATGAAACGTGATAAGTAAGACCGTAAAAAAAGCGCCTCCGTGGCGCTTTTTATTTTTGTGAGTCAGTATGTAATGAGATTATAGGGCATCTAAAACTTCATCAAGCTGGCGCTCAATGCTTTGCAATCCCTGCCCTGAGAGATACCAAAGTTTCGGAGTCAGATAAATCACTTTGCCATCTTTAACTGCGTTCACCGCGGTAAATTCATCCTGAGTAAAATGCTGCGGATCCATCGGCGTTTGCCCAATTGCGGCACTTCGATCGACAATAAAGATGAGATCAGGATTTTTAAGCTCTAAATAAGCCGAGGTGGCTGATAATCCCTTCTCTTGAGCATCGGTATCGGCTTTTTTAACACCGGCCACATTGTGGATAAAGTTGGCGTAGCCATTACTGTTTGACGCCCAAAACTTACCATCATTGTGAAGAATCACCACCGCGCTTTTCCCAGATGCTCGGGCCGTCTCTTGAGCTTTTTTAATCTTTTCCTCTAACAGGTTCCACGCTTCAAGCGCTTCCGGCTCTTTTTCCACCGCTTTTCCAACGGCTAAAATATTTTGTTTCGTTGAGGTGAGATACTCCCCCTCCACCGAGAAATTAATCACCGGCGCAATCTCCGATAATTCCTCTAAAAACGCACCTTGCCGTCCTGAAATCACAATAAAGTCGGGTGATTTTTCCCGAATAAGCTCCATATCCGGCTCTTTCATCGTCCCGCTAGAGGCATAGGAATCTGTATTAAATTTCGCTAAATATTCTGGGGTATTAGCCTTCGGTAGCGCTAATACACTCGCTTCCGCGCCGAGCGCTTCAATGGTATCGAGTGCGCCAAAATCCATCACCACCCCTTTCGGACCCGCCACCGCAACGCCGAGAGTGAGTGCTACCGCCATCCATAATTTCTTCATGATCGATCCTTTATCTACTGTTTTCTGCTATTTTTATAATATCGACTATCAAATGATAATGATTATTATTAGCATAAATTAGGAAAAAGTCTATGTTTTTATGGCACTCCTAAAAAAGCTTGCTATGATATCGATGGAAACGCTGATTTTTACACTACTTAACCGAGAGGCACCCATGTCAGATATCACACAACCGGTTCGTATTTTGATCTCCACCTCCCACTCTGCCCACTTTAATCTTGCGGTGGAAGAGGTGATTTTCCGTAACATGGATCCCCGTCAAACAGTGCTATTTCTCTGGCGTAACGACAATGTGGTCGTGATTGGTCGCGGGCAAAATCCATGGAAAGAGTGCAATACGCGCCTGATGGAAGAGGATGACATTATGCTCGCGCGCCGTCACAGTGGCGGGGGTGCAGTGTTTCAGGATCTCGGCAATAGCTGTTTTACCTTTATGGCGGGTAAACCGGGGTATGACCGAAAAATCTCAACAAAAATTGTGCTCGATGCGCTCAATTCTCTAGAGATTCCCGCCATCGATTTTGGACGCAATGATATTGTGATTGAGCAAGGCGATGAGGTGCGTAAAATTTCAGGATCGGCCTTTCGTGAGCGCCCTGATCGCGGCTTTCATCACGGCACGCTGTTATTAGATGTTAATCTCGATTCACTCGCAAAATATTTAAATCCCGACCCGAAAAAGCTCAAAGCAAAGGGCATTACCTCAGTGCGTTCTCGGGTGGAAAACTTAAAAAATCTCTACCCAAATCTCACTCATGAAGATCTCTTTGAAGCACTCGTGCAAGCGTTTTGCAATCATTACGGGGTTGAAGTAACGCCAGAATATATCTCGCCCGATAATACGCCGGATCTCCCTGGATTTGAGAAACAATACGCGCTTCAGCAAGCGTGGGATTGGAATTTTGGCTCGGTGATGGAATTTAGCCATCATCTCTCCGAGCGCTTTACTTGGGGTGGGATTGATCTTCATCTCAACGTCAATCGCGGGGTGATTACAGAAGCAAAACTCTTTACCGATAGTTTAGTGCTCGATCCGCTCGAGGTGCTTGAAAATGCGCTTCCGGGAAAACGCTATGAACCAAGCGAAATTGAAGCGATGTTTCCCCCTCTACAAATTGCTGCACCTGAATTTAAAGCGCCGCTCGAAGAGCTGAAAACTTGGCTCGTCAATGCGATTAAATAATATTTCAAACCACAAAAAAACAGCAGAGAGTTCCCATCCCTGCGGTTTTTACCTTTAAAGACCTAATCGATTAAAGCAGCGCTTCTCCGGTTAAGCGTTCGAGTATTTTAAGCGGTGCCAATTCTGGATTTTTAAGTCCGTTTACATCAATTAAGTAGGTCTGCTCAAGCATATATTGCCCGCTCATCGCCGCATGCGGCACTTGATCGGCGTAACAGACCCACGTCGCGCCGGGGAAGAAATCCACATCCCACTGCACGCCATTTTTCTGATACTCAAGATCCGCCTTCATCGCATCATGCATCGCGAGCATTAGATGATCGTAATGAGTACGGCGACTTTTCGTGATGTGCAATTTATCTTGAATCCAACTCGCCATCGGTGAGTAGGGTTTTAATCCCGGAAGCACACGCTTTGCAAGCGTTTCAAAGGATTCCCCCACACGCCACGAACGCGGCACGCCATGGGGATTAATATTGTTAAAAATCCGTAAAATACGATTGCCATGGATCGGACGCGATGGAAAGGCATCCACATGAAGTCGCGTATCGTCTTTGCGCCAAGAGTTTTTATCCTGCCATTTAGCAATCTCATGCACGCGAAGACTATTCACCGGCTCAATAAGATGGCCTTTATAGTTCGGTAACAGGGTTTCAATCAACGCTTTTGTGGACTGATAGTAGCGCTCAAGGAGCGCCTTAATTACCGGCTCATTCGCAGGATCAACTACACCGCGAAGCTGATCTTTCTCCACATTAAAACTGATGTTTTTACGCTTAGGATCCACAAGTTCGGGGCCAAGTAACGCAGCTTCCGTCTCGGTCAAATCAAACTTTAAATTAGGGAAAAAGAGGACATTTCCCGCCTCAAGTGTATCGATAATCTCACTTGTTTCCGGCGCTTCAAAATCCCATGAAGTGTGCGGTAATTC
>JAAZCI010000136.1 GCA_012513365.1 Lysobacteraceae bacterium | reverse complement strand
GTGGCGAGACGCTTTTCCTGATAGAGCGGGTGATCCGCACCAAAGAGTAACTTTTGAACGCAATCATTATAGCTGCCTAAACCATCCATAGGCAGATAAACGCGCGGTTCATTCTGGCTCGCTAAGATCTCCTCAGCACGCTGTACCGCTTCTAAGACCGGCACTTTTCCGTCATGATCGGAATAGATACCAATGCTTAAATTCACCTTGTCTGCCCGTGGATCTTTCTTAAAGCTCTCAACGACTCCCAAAATAGGATCATTAGGAGCTTGTTCAACTTGTTCAAACAGCTTCATTCTAGAGTAACTCCTTTTTTTATAATTTTATAATGACCACACATACGCAAGTGTCGGAACGGTGGTAATCAGGATGAGAAGATCGAGCATCACTCCCATGCGCCAATAATCTCCAAAATAATAGCCACCAGGGCCCATCACCAACGTATTGGAATGGTGCCCAATCGGCGTATTAAACGAACAGGAACACCCAATCGCAACCGCCATTAAATAGGGGTCGATATTGTGACCAAATTGAGTGGCAATTCCCACAGCGATCGGCGCCATAATTACGGCCGTCGCAGAGCTATTGATGATGTCGGTAATGATCATCGTCGCTAGCATCACGCTCCCTAACACTAAGATAGCAGGCATTTCATCTAAAAGCGATACTATTTGTCCGACAATCAGCCCCGTTGCCCCGGTTTTTTCAACCGCCGCACCAACGGTGATAAAGCAGCCTAGTAGCACAATTAACGGCCCTTCAATACTATGATAAGCCTCCCGAAGCGAGAGCAGTTTACTGGAAACAAGCGCAAAGATCGCAAGAGGAAAGGCGATGTGTGCCGGTAAAATTTGAGTCGCCACGAGTAAAATGGAGATCATAAAGATCGTCACCGTCGGCCAAAGTTTTGCCGAAGGTTTTAAGCGAACATTTCGCTCCGCAAGAGGCAAGCATCCAAGCTGATTGAGCGTCTCGGGAAGCTCTTTTTTATAACCTTGAATCAGGAGCACATCGCCAGTTTTAAGGACTAAACGCGAAAAGCGCTGATGGATCTTTTCCCCATGACGGGAGACGCCTAAAATATTGATGTGATAGCGTTCACGCAGTTGAAGATCGGCGAGTTGATGGCCCGCAATCCGTGCACCGGGATTAATCACCACTTCCAAAAATTCGATCTCATCCTCCATACGCTCTTTGTCGCGGGGATTCGTTGAGATCGTCAGCCCTGATAATAGCTCAAGTTGCTTTAACTCTTCCGGCTGCCCTTCCACCAGTAAAATATCACCGGCTTTCAAGGTCTCCTCGGCATTCGGCGATAAGATTCGGCGCGCACCACGCAGTAACGTTGCCACACGGATTTTATGCTCAACGATCGCTTCAAGTTCCCCAATCGTCTTTTTGATAAATTTATTATTTTCAGGAATTTTAAGCTCTAATAGATAATCATCGGTTTCAAAAAGATTGGAATTTTCTTCGGTTTGCCGCACCGGTAAAAAGCGCCAACCAATAAATGAGATATAGAGCAGCCCGACGGTCGCCACCACAATTCCTACCGGCAAGAAGTCAAACATCTTATAAGCGCCCATCCCGATCGATTCACGATATTGCGCAATAATCATATTGGGCGGCGTACCAATCAGCGTCAATGTTCCGCCTAATAGCGAGGCAAAAGCCATCGGCATTAAGAGTGCCGATGCAGGAATTTTATAACGCTGGGATACTTGAAGCGCCACCGGCATAATGAGCGCCAGCGCACCCACGTCATTCATAAAAGCGGAGAAAAAAACTACAAGGCCGGAGAGCGTTAAAATCAGTAGCGACGGCGTTTTGGAAAAGCGGCTTAAATGATTGGAAAGATGGTAGGTAACCCCAGTGTTCCCAAGCGCGTAACTTAAGACTAAGACAGCGGCAACGGTCACCACTGCGCGATGACTAAAGCCCGCAAACGCATCATCCATCGGCACAATCCCGAGAAGTACGAGCGTCAATAGCGAGCCAAGCGCCACCACATCATAGCGCCAGCGCCCCCATAAAAAGGCGAAAAATGTAATGCCGAGCACACAGAGAACGATCACTTGATCATTCGGCACCGTTCCGAAAAGTGAGTTAGGCAACCATGAAATCACGACTTAAATCCTCTACGACCTTGATTCAAGGAGCGCTTGCTGGGCTGAAAATGGTTCTGCCTCACCGCGTTCCACACGATGATAATCCCCAAATTCATCCAAATACCACGCTCCCATATTATCGTTTAAATACATCTTAAGGCCTTCCTTAATGATGCGTTTCTTAATCTCATTATCCTGAATTGGAACACCAACTTCAATACGGCGGAAAAAGTTTCGATTCATCCAATCCGCGCTCGCAAGGTAGAGATCTTCCGCGCCACCATTATAGAAATAGTAGAGCCGAGAATGCTCCAAAAAACGCCCGATAATTGAGCGAACCGTGATATTGTCTGACACGCCCTTAATCCCCGGTTTTAACGAGCAGGCACCGCGAACAATTAGATCAATTTTCACCCCCGCTTGAGAGGCCTCATAGAGTTTATCGATCATTCGCTCTTCTAAAAGGGCGTTCATTTTCCCGACAATGTAGGCTTTTTCGCCCCGTTTTGCTGCCGCAATTTCGCCATCAATTTTCTCGATTAGTTCATCAAAAAGATTAAAGGGGGATTGCCATAATGTGCGCAGTTTCGGCGAGCTTCCAAGACTCCCCAAACTTAAAAAGATATCCGATACATCTTTTGCAATCGCCTCATCGGAGGTTAACAGCGCCATATCGGTGTAATGTTTTGCGGTGTTGGAGTGATAATTACCGGTACTAATATGGGTATAAAAACGAAGCTCCGGCTCACCGGTATGTTTGCTCGTTTCACGGCGCACAATGAGGAGCATTTTTGCATGGGTTTTAAAGCCAAACACTCCATAAACCACGCGAACGCCCGCCTCTTCTAAGATCGATGCCCACGCGAGATTGGTCGCCTCATCAAAGCGCGCCATAAGTTCAAAGATCACGTTGACCTCTTTTCCATTTTGCGACGCGCGAATCAGCTCTTCCATCAGAACTGAATCGTTCCCCGTCCGGTAAACGGTCATGCGAATAATCTGCACATCCGGGTCATCTGCCGCCGCGCAAAGGAGATCAATCACCGGAGTAAAACTATCAAATGGATGGTGCAGATAGATATCATTTTTCCAAATAAGGCCAAAATAATCATCGGTATTGGCCCATTTTTTAGGGACTTTGGGGGTATAGGGCTCGTAAAAAAGCGCGTGTTTTTCTTCTAGGTAAGGCAAAAGCGCACTAAGGCGAGCAAAGTTAATTAACCCTGGCACCACATAGAGATCTACCGGTTTTAGATCAAATTGTGTTAGCAAGAAATCCATTAATTCAGGCGGACATTCATGTGTCACTTCCAAGCGAACCCCATGACCAAAATTACGTTGATGGAGCTCCCCTTTTAAGGTTTGATGCAGATTTGTAAGCTCCTCTTCATCAATAAAGAGATGACTATTTCGCGTTAATCTAAATTGATAGCACGCCTTAACCTGCACCCCTTTAAAAATTTCCGCAATAAACGCGGTAATAATATCGCTCACAAAGACAAAACGGCGCATCTCACCAATATCTGGGAGCTCCACAATCCGGTGCAAGTTCTTAGGAATGGGTAAAATCGCCGTCTCAATCTTACGCCCATAGGCATCAACGCCATCGAGCTCGATAATCAGATTTAAGGTTTTATTAGAAATATGGGGAAAAGGATGAGCAACATCGAGCGCAATCGGTGTTAGTACCGGTTTAACGATCGACTTAAAATAATCCAAAAGAAATGCTCGATCCGATTCACTCCAGCGGTTTTCAGGCAAAATCTCAACGGATGCTTCCGATCTTAAAAGGGGCAACAACTCATTTTCATAAAGGGCGGTCTGCTTTTCAAAAATTCGTCCAACACGCGTTTGAATTGCCTCGCTCCACGCATCGACCGGCTCGCCGTCTAAATGGGTAATCCCTGAATAGATGCGCTCTTTAATATTGGCAAAACGCACTTCAAAAAACTCATCTAAATTCGTCGTGACAATCGTTAAGAATCGAATGCGCTCCAAAAGCGGAATGGAGGGATCTTGCGCCTGATAGAGCACACGCTCTTGGAATGCGAGAATGGATTTTTCCCGATTGAAATAAGGATTGAGGCTCGCCGCTGTCATATATGTTCACCCATAAAAAAGCCCGTCTAAACGGGCTTTACTGTTCATAATGATTACTTAAGATTCTTAAGTCGGTTTATCGCATCAAGTTGCGATGTTGCAATACTGAGTTCAGTTTTAGCCTGTTCGACATCGAACGAGCCCTTCTCTTTATCTTCCCAGAGCTTACGCGTTTTCTCTCTAAGCGCTTCAACCGCTGCTTCATCTAAAGCATCTGCACGCTCAGCAGAATCCGCCAATACGATGATCTGGTTTGGCTGAACTTCAACAATTCCGCCTGAAATCCAGAATACATCTTCTTTACCATCAGCAAAGGTCAAGCGGACTTGACCTGGCTTTAACAGTGCTAACATCGGAACGTGACCATGATAAACCCCGATTTCACCAGAAACCGCGGTGCCTGCAAAGAAAGTAACATCACCTGAGTAGAGTTCTTTCTCGGCACTAACAATAGTTACGTTGATGGTTTTCATGACTTATTCCTTATTTCTTTTCGCTTGATGCGAAACGCTCTAATACTTCGTTGAAGTTACCCATCATGTAGAACATTTGTTCTGGAATGTGGTCACCTTCACCATTTAAGATCGCACGGAAGCTTGTAATGGTGTCTTGAAGTGATACGTATTTACCAGGTGCGCCGGTGAATACTTCAGCAACGTGGAACGGTTGTGATAAGAAGCGTTGGATTTTACGAGCACGTGAAACGATTAATTTATCGTCATCGGATAACTCGTCCATACCAAGAATCGCGATGATGTCTTTTAATTCTTCATAGCGTTGAAGGATCATCTGAACACCACGAGCAACGTTATAGTGCTCTTCACCGATTACTAATGGATCTAACTGACGTGAGGTTGAGTCTAATGGGTCAACCGCAGGATAGATACCAAGTGACGCGATGTCACGTGAAAGAACGATGGTCGCATCTAAGTGAGCAAACGTGGTTGCTGGTGATGGGTCAGTTAAGTCATCCGCAGGAACGTAAACCGCTTGAACCGATGTGATCGATCCTTTCTTAGTTGATGTGATACGCTCTTGAAGCACACCCATCTCTTCTGCAAGTGTTGGCTGATAACCAACCGCTGAAGGCATACGACCTAAAAGTGCTGAAACCTCAGTACCTGCAAGCGTATAACGATAGATGTTGTCAATGAAGAGAAGAACGTCACGGCCTTCGTCACGGAAGTATTCCGCCATCGTAAGACCTGAAAGTGCTACACGTAAACGGTTACCAGGTGGCTCATTCATCTGACCGTAAACCATCGCAACTTTATCAAGTACGTTTGAATCTTTCATTTCGTAGTAGAAGTCGTTCCCTTCACGAGTACGCTCACCTACCCCAGCAAATACTGAAAGACCTTCGTGTTCTTTAGCGATGTTGTTGATTAATTCCATCATGTTAACGGTTTTACCAACACCCGCACCACCGAAGAGACCCACTTTACCACCACGTGCGAACGGGCAGAGTAAGTCGATAACTTTGATACCGGTTTCTAATACTTCTGTCGAACCCGCTTGCTCTTCATATGAAGGTGCTTTACGGTGAATCGCCCAATTTTCAGACGCTTCAACAGGACCTGCGTGGTCAACTGGGCGTCCTAAAACGTCCATGATACGACCAAGAGTACCCGTTCCAACTGGAACAGAGATTGGCTGTTTTGTATCGACTACCGCTAAACCGCGTTGAAGTCCGTCTGACGAACCCATTGCGATTGTACGTACGACACCGTCGCCTAACTGTTGTTGCACTTCTAAAACTAGATCGTGTTCTTGTACTTCTAATGCGCTGTAGATGCGTGGAACCGCATCACGTGGGAATTCCACGTCAACGACGGCACCAATCACCTGAACTATTTTCCCTGACATACTCTCTTTAAACCTCGTTTAATTCAAAATCTTTTAACGTTTAATTAGTTAATGGCCGCAGCACCACCGACAATCTCAGAAATCTCTTGAGTAATTGCCGCTTGACGAGCCTTGTTATATACAAGTTGTAACTCATCAATAAGATCACTTGCGTTATCACTCGCTGCTTTCATCGCAATCATACGAGCTGCCATCTCACAGGCAATGTTCTCAACCACTGATTGGTAGATCACATACTCAATATAACGATCCAGCACTAACTCGATTAACGCTTCGGGTGCAGTGTCATACACATAATCCCAGCTCATGGTTTGACTTAGCGCTGCTTGCTCAGCGACGCTCTCATGAGCTTCAAGACTTTCAGCGACCACAGGTAGTAATTTAGTGCCCACTGGTTGTTGAGTCATCGTGTTAACGAAGATATTCGAGAACACGTGTAACTCATCGATTTCACCATCGCGATAACGATCTAACATCGTTGTAGTTAAACCGATTAATTCTGCAGAAGTTGGTGTGTCTGACACACTATCAGACGCAATCACATTACCACCGTAGCGGTTAAAGAATGTCGTTGCTTTGTTACCAATGGTAGCAACATCAACTTCAATGCCTTCTTTTTGCCACTTAGCTAATGACTCGGATACGATTTTAAATAAGTTATTATTTAAACCGCCACACAGACCACGATCACTGCTCACCACGATAATTCCAACGCGTTTTACTTCACGCGGGGTTAAATACTCATGCTGGTATTCTTCTTTGGTCGCTTGTGATAGATGGGAAGCTAAACGAAGGAGTTGCATAACGTAAGGACGAGAGCGTTGCATTTGCTCTTGAGTTTTACGCATTTTACTTGCAGCAACCATCTCCATTGCACTCGTGATTTTCTGAGTGTTGCCGATACTTTTAATTTTTTTGCGTACTTCTTTTCCAGCAGACATTAAATTTCCTACCTAACTATTTAAATGAACCGAAAACTTCATCAATTGCGTGATGACGCTTGATTCTATTTCCAGCTCTCACCTTTTTTGAAACTGCTAACAATTTTGTCTAATTTCGCAATGACATCATCGTTATAAGCACCTGTTTGATCAATTTCTGCCATAAATTCAGGCTCAGAAATTTTCGCTTCAGCGATAAGGCCTTTACAGAACGCTTCCATCTCTTCGATAGGTAAATTGTCCATGTATTCACGGTCAATTGCGTAAAGTAAGATCGCCATTTCAGATACAGCGTATGGACGGTATTGAGCTTGTTTCATAAGTTCCATCGCACGTTTACCGTGTTCAAGTTGCTTACGAGTAGCTTCGTCAAGATCTGATGCGAATTGTGAGAACGCTGCAAGTTCGCGGTACTGAGCTAATGCTAAACGGATACCACCGCCAAGCTTACTCATAATACGAGTTTGCGCTGCACCCCCAACACGCGATACCGAGATACCTGCGTTGATCGCTGGTCTGAAACCTGAGTTAAAGAGGTCAGTTTCAAGGAAGATCTGTCCGTCAGTGATCGAAATTACGTTAGTAGGAACGAATGCTGATACGTCGCCTGCTTGTGTTTCAATAATCGGTAATGCAGTTAAGGAACCTGTTTTACCTTTCACTTCGCCGTTTGTGAACGCTTCAACATAGTCTGCGTTAACGCGCGCTGCACGCTCAAGAAGACGTGAGTGGAGATAGAAAATATCACCAGGGAACGCTTCACGACCTGGAGGACGACGAAGAAGAAGTGAAATTTGACGATACGCAACCGCTTGTTTAGAGAGGTCATCATAGATGATAAGCGCATCTTCACCACGGTCGCGGAAGTATTCACCCATTGTACAACCTGCGTATGCAGAGAGGTACTGAATTGCTGCTGAGTCTGATGCTCCTGCGGCAACTACGATGGTGTGATCCATTGCACCGTGTTCTTCCAATTTATTTACGATGTTTGCAATCGTTGAGTTTTTCTGACCAATTGCAACATAGATACATTTTACGCCAGTGCCTTTTTGATTGATGATTGTGTCAATCGCAAGCGCTGTTTTACCCGTTTGACGGTCACCGATGATAAGCTCACGCTGACCACGCCCAACAGGAACCATTGAGTCAATTGAGATATAACCAGTTTGTAACGGCTCATCAACGGATTGACGCTCAATAACACCTGGCGCAACTTTTTCGATAGGAGCGGTTAATGATGTACCTAAATCGCCTTTACCATCGATCGGGTTACCTAATCCGTCAACGACGCGACCTAATAATTCAGGTCCGATTGGTACTTCCATGATACGGCCAGTACATCTAACTGTGTCACCTTCTGACACAGAGTTATAATCTCCAAGGAGTACTACCCCAACGGAATCACGCTCGAGGTTTAATGCTAAACCGCTAACGCCGTTAGGAAGTTCAACCATCTCACCTTGCATCACAGAATTGATTCCGTGAACTTGAGCAATTCCATCAGTAAGACTTACTACTGTACCTTCGGTTCTTTCTTCAGGCTTTAGTTCAAATTCTTCTATCTTGGATTTAATGAGATCACTGATCTCAGATGGATTTAATTGCATCTTTTAAATCTTCCTCTATATAAAGTTAAACTTAATTCATTGATCGGATCATGCTATTAAGACGACCCAAGATCGAACCATCAATGACTAAATCATCTATTTTTAAAATAGCACCACCTATTAAGGAAGGCGAAATGGTTACCGTTATTTCAACATCTTGATTGAAGCGTCTTTTGAGCGCATCAACAAACATTTTTTCTTGCGTTTTAGTGAGCTCATAAGCCGTTTCAATTGTTGCACGGATTATATTTTGCTCTGCTAGCAAGCGCTCGTTAAAGTCGTCATAAATAGATGGCAATAGATCGTAGCGCTTCTCTTCACATATTAGTTTGAGGAAGTTTCGCTCTTCTTGGACGAGATCTCGTTTGAGCGCGTGCCCAACTAAATCTACCAACACATCTTCGACCTGTTGAGATACCAAATCAGGCACTTTTATGAAGTTATTCACCTTCTCATCAAGCACTAATTCTTTTAACGTACGTAAAAATAGATCCCAGTTCGATGAACTTGCTGGAGTCTCTTTTGCGATCTCAAATAATGCCTTCGCATAAGGTCTTGCTACGGTTACTAGTTCTGCCATATCATTTATAACTTAAATTTAATTACCAAAATGCTCTTTACAAATATAAAGAGCATAATCTGAATGATTAAAGTTGATTCGCTAAATCTTCTAAAAGTTTAGCATGTGTGTTCTTATCAACTTCTTTCTCTACGATCTTACTTGCACCGAGAATACTTAACGCTACAACTTCTTCTCTGAGCTTCTCTTTAATCTGACCTAATTCAGCATCGATTTTGTTACGCGCCGCATCGAGTTCTCTTTCGCCAGCGAGTCGTGCATCTTCTTTTGACTTCGCGACTAAACTTTCCGCACTTGATTGCGCCTTACCGACTAAATTAGAAGCCTCCAATCTTGCCTCTTGCATTACAACTTGAGCATCTGATTCTGCTCTAGCTTTAGCCTCGACGCTATCTTCTGCGGCTTTTAAACCATCAGCGATTTTCGCGCGTCTCTCATCTAAAGCTTTGATTAGGGGTGGCCAAATGAATCTCATTACCACCCAAACCAATGTAAAGAAGACGGCAAATTGGGCAAACAAGGTTGAACTTAAATTCATTACATTATTCCTTTACTGTCTGCACAAATACCTAAATATTCTTCTTAAAAAATTATGTCTCGATTCGTTATTACGCGAATACAGTCATACCGAAGAATACTGCGATACCAACACCGATTAAGAATGCCGCATCGATAAGACCAACTAAGATGAATACTTTAGGTAATAAAGAATCCATGATTTCTGGTTGTCTTGCTGATGCTTCAATATATTTAGAACCTAACATTGAAATACCGAGTGCAGCACCGATAGCACCAAGACCTACGATAATTCCACATGCAATTGCAACTAAACCCATAATATAAAACTCCTAATTAATAAAAAACTTACTTTACAGTGAAAAAACAATCAAACGATTGAAACCTTTAGTGAGACTCATGCGCCTGACCAAGGTAAACTAAGGTCAGAGTCATGAAGATATATGCTTGTAATATTACAATTAAAATATGGAATATTGCCCAAGCAGATCCCGCTATCCAATGTAAACCAATTCCCCACCATGCGCCAGTTGCACCTAAGAGCGCGATTAAGCAGAAAAGAAGTTCACCTGCAAACATGTTACCGAAAAGTCGCATACCTAGTGAGAATGCTTTCGATACATATTCGATAATGTTAAGAACGAAGTTAAACGGTGCAAGCCATGGACCAAAAGGCGCTGTGAAGAGTTCTTTGATGAACCCTGCTTTTTTCGCTTTAACTGAATAGAAAAGCATAAGCGCTAATACCGCAAGTGACATACCAAGCGCACCGTTAATGTCTGCAGTTGGAAGGATTTTGTGGTAAGGAATCGCCTCTTGTAATCCGAACACGTTAATGAGTGCTGGAACAAGGTCTACGGGGATGAAGTCAAGTGAGTTCATCACAATAACCCATAAGAAGATGGTTAATGCGAGAGGGGCTATATACCCTTGAGGACCATTCACTAATGATTTTGATTGGCCTTCAGCAAATTCTACGAGCATCTCTACGAATGCTTGGAAACGAGTTGGAACGCCTGCGGTCGCTTTGCGCGACGCTTTCCATAGAAACAAAACACAAACAATCCCTGCTAAGACTGACCAAAAAATGGTATCGAGATTGATTAAAGAGAAATCAACAAACTCGGTTTGTCGTTCAAATGTTTGGTTTAAGTTAACCAGATGGTGATCAATATACTCAGCATTGGTCGGATTTTCTGTTGCCATATTGTTATCTCTACACTCGTTAATCTATCTTTTTGTAAAAGAAAATAGTATGTACCCTAGCGGCACTTGCGTTATCAGGATCACCCCGACTAAAAACGCCCCTAAATTGGGTTCCCCTAATACTTTAATGCTTATGAAAAATAAGACAAGTATAAAAACTTTATTTAGAAGAACACCTAACCAAAAGAAGAGCTGACTGTATTTAGTCAGAGCTATGTTGACCGCTAAAAACAGATTCGGAATCAACAATGACAACCCTGCCAATAAGAGCGATATAGCTGCCACGCCGTCAAATGCTATGTAGGCAATAATGGTTGATGCCAGTAACACGATGGCTTGATATGCAACTATTTTGGGTATCATTTACTCAACGCCCTCTTTAATTGAGACATGATTATAAACGTAGCCTATCCCTTGGTCAAATAAAATTCCAAAAAGACTACACCTCAATCAATTAGCTTGATTTTTAATCTTTTCGAGGATGCCATCGAGCTCATCAAGGGAGTTATATTTAATCACCACCTGCCCCTTTCCTTGGCGCTGCTCTTTAATCTCAATGAGCGCCCCGAGATACTCGCCTAAACTCCGTTCGAGCGAAATAAGATCCGCATCTTTCTCTTTTACGGGCGTCCCTTTCGTACCTTTGGCAAGATCTTTACGCTGTTTAACTAACCGTTCTGTCTCGCGAACGGTTAGCTCTTTTTCCACAATCAATTTCGCAACGGCGTCTTGCTCTTTTTTCGATAAGGTTAATAACGCGCGCGCGTGCCCCATATCGAGTTTACACTCCGCTAAAAGCGATTGCACATACTCAGTTAATTCAAGTAGACGAAGCGCATTACTAATCGATGAACGCGACCGTCCGATCACCTCTCCTGCTTCTTGATGGGTGAGTTCAAATTCTGCCACTAATCGTGAAATTGCGAGCGAGGTTTCAATGGGGTTTAAATCTTCCCGCTGAATGTTTTCAATGAGCGAGATCGCGAGCGCCTCTTGATCGTTAATTTTACGCACAATCACCGGCACATCTTTAAGGCCCGCCAATTGCGAGGCGCGCCAGCGACGTTCCCCCGCTAAAATCTCAAAAGTTGCGCCATTACGTGCCTCAATCGGACGTACCACAATCGGCTGAATAATCCCTTGCGCCTTAATGGAATCGGCAAGGGCTTCGAGCGCTTCCTCTTCAAAATATCGGCGCGGCTGATATTCACCGGGAGTTAAGCGTTCAATCGCAATCTTTTTAACATCCGCACCATCCGTAGAAGCCGCTTCTTCACGGGGAGTGGTTTGACTTAATAACACGCCGAGTCCACGGCCTAATCCTCGTTTTTTCACGCTCTTACCCTCTTCTATTTCGTTTAATAACTTCACGCGCGAGCTCTGTATAGGCCTC
>JAAZCI010000135.1 GCA_012513365.1 Lysobacteraceae bacterium | reverse complement strand
CATCGCTTCATTTCGATCGCACTCAAATTATGGGTATTTTAAATGTCACCCCCAACTCATTTTCCGATGGGGGCGATTATTATGATGCCGAAAAAGCGCTCGAACCCGCCTATCAAATGATTGAAGAGGGTGCAGATATTATCGATATTGGCGCAGAATCCACCAATCCGAAAGCGGCGCCCATTACCGCCAAAGAAGAGATTGCCCGCCTTCTCCCAGTCGTTAAAAAACTGGCCGCGCATATCAATGTGCCGATCTCAATTGATACCTTTCGCGCTAAAACCATGGCGGTGATGATTGCGGAAGGAGCGGATATTATCAATGATGTCACTGGCTTAAGTGACCCCGATTCTCTCCCCATCATTGCCAAAAGTGAGACGGCGATTTGCCTTATGCATCAACTTGGAAACCATGAAAAGATGCATATTGAGGGCGATCTCACCTACCCCGGCGGCATTACCCATTCAGTGACGGAACACCTCTTAAAGAGCGCCTATCGCTGTGAAAATGCGGGGATTGATGCCTCGCGCATTATTTTAGACCCGGGCTTTGGCTTTGATAAAACCAATCCCGATCAGCTCTCGCTGCTTAACGAGATCCATCATCTCATCGGGACTGACTATCCCGTATTAGTCGGCGTATCTCGTAAGCGATTAATTGGGGCTGTTACCCATGTGGACGTGGCAAAAGAGCGCCTTGCGGGCAACTTAAGTGCGGCGCTCTGGGCGATGAATGCCGGCGCTGAAATCGTACGCGTGCACGATGTCAAAGCCACCAAAGAAGCCTTTTTAATGTGGGAAGCGATCGAGTCGGCAACGCCGACGCTCCCCTCAAACGATTTAACTTAAAACACTGTCAATATTTATGATCGAATTTAGTAATCTCTCCATTCGCATGAACGCGAATCTCTTAATTGATGGTTTTTCCTTTACCCTCTCGCCGAAGATGCGTGTGGGCATTGTCGGGAAAAACGGCACCGGTAAAACGACCCTCTTCAATACGATTTTAGGGCGTTTAGAGCCGGATAAGGGCGATATCTATATCCCCAAAAATTATGTGATTGCCGAGGTTGCCCAAGAGATTCACGACACCTCACTCACCGCCTTTGAATATATTTTATCGGGCGATGAAGAGCTCGCTGAGCTCCGTAAAGCCGAAGAGAAAGCACTCCTTGAAGAGGATGGATTTGCCATCAGCGATATCCATCAACAGCTCGAACGCATCGATGGATACCGGGCCGATAGCCGTGCCTATCAGCTCCTTAAAGGGCTTGGGTTTATTGAAGCAGATTACCATAAAAAAGTGCGCGAATTTTCGGGCGGATGGCGCATGCGTCTCAATATTGGTAAGGCGCTGATGTGTCGCTCCGACCTTCTCCTCCTTGACGAACCGACCAACCACCTTGACTTTGAAACGGTGGTTTGGGTGGAAGATTGGCTTAAAAATTATGGCGGCTCACTGATGGTGATCTCCCATGACAAAGAGTTTCTCGACAATATCTGCACCCACATCATTCATCTCAATCAGCAAAAAGCGACCGCCTATACCGGAAACTACAGCGATTATCTGCGCCTCAGTGCGGAAAAACTGGCGCACCAACAAGCGCTCTATGAGAAAAATGAGAAGACTCGCGCCCATCTGCAACAATTTATCAATCGATTTGGCGCGAAAGCGACAAAAGCAAAACAAGCTCAAAGCCGTGTTAAAGCACTCGAAAAACTGGAAGATATTGCACCGGTGGTGGCGGAAAACGAATTTAAATTTAGCTTTAGAACGCCCGATCGCCTGCCTGACCCGCTTATTCGCATGGATGAAGTGGATTTTTCTTACGATGGCGAACGCAACATTTTGCAAAACATCAATCTCACCATCACCCCCGAAACCCGTTACGGCATTTTAGGGCGAAATGGTGAGGGGAAATCGACGCTCATTAAACTGATTGCAGGTGAGCTTAGCACCGATCAAGGATTAATCGTCGCCTCTGAGCATTTAAATGTGGGCTATTTCTCTCAGCATCAGGTGGAATATCTTCGCCTTGATGAGACGCCGCTTTGGCATATTCAGCAACTCGATAGCACGTTAATTACCCAAGAAGCGCGCAATTTTCTTGGCTCGTTTGGTTTCCATGGGGAAAAAGTCGATGAAGCGATCGGCCCCTTTTCAGGCGGTGAAAAAGCCCGTCTTGCCCTTGCGATGATCGTCTATCAAAAGCCGAACCTACTCCTCCTTGACGAACCGACGAACCACCTCGATATTGAGATGCGTGAAGCGATCGCCATTGCGCTGCAAGCCTTTGAGGGCGCGGTGCTGATGGTCTCCCATGATGCCTCGCTCCTAAAACTCTGTTGCGATGAATTTATGTTGGTGGCGAAAAAGACGCTCAAGCCCTTTAAAGGCGATCTCGATGATTATCGTGATTACCTTATTGAGCAAAATCGAGAAGCAAATCGTAAAGAGAGTGGTACCACGGAAGCGATTAGCGCGCCGAAAAAAGAGACCTCTCAGCAGAGCCGTGAAGAACGCAAACAGCTCAACAATGAGCTCCGCCGAATTACCCGCGAAAAAGAGAGTGCCGAGAAAAAGATTCCGAAACTTGAGGATCAAATTGGCGAGATCGACGCGATTTTGGGCGATCCGGATACCTATAATACTCATTCGCCCCAAGCGATCGAGAAACTCAATGCCGATAAAGAGGCCCTTGAAACGGAGCTGATGGCGCTTGAAGAACTTTGGCTGACCCATAGCGGACGCATTGAAGAGATTAACGAGCTGATTTAATCTCATCGATATCTGCACGATTACGGTTATAGTTATAAGAACCCTACACTCCATACGCGCCCTTCCCCTTCGACAAAAGAGCGCGTAGGATAGAGAGATTACACCATACAAAAGGAGAGAGTGATGCGAGTCATTTTAATTTCTGGAGCCTCTGCCGGATTTGGGATGGAAGCGGCGAAAAAGTTTATTGAAAACGGCGATTTTGTCATCGGTCTTGCGCGCCGTAAAGAGCGTTTAGATGAGCTAAAAGTGCTGCTTGGCGAACGTTTTTTACCGGTGGTTGCCGATGTAACCAACCATAAAAAACTTAAAAAAGCGATCGAATCGATTCCTGAGCCTTTCAATCAGATCGATGTGCTTATCAATAATGCTGGCCTTGCGCTTGGGCAAGATCCGGCCTTTGAGGCAGATTTTTCCGACTGGGAAACCATGATTGATGTGAATACCAAAGGGCTCACCTATTTAACCCATCTGGTGCTTCCGCAAATGGTGGAGCGCAATCGCGGCTACATCATCAATCTAAGCTCAATCGCGGGCAATTATCCCTATAAAGGCTCCAATGTTTACGGCGCAACTAAGGCATTTGTCACGCAATTTTCGCTCAATCTCAGAGCCGATCTTGTAGGCAAAAACATTCGCGTTACCAACGTCGAACCCGGGCTTTGCTCAGAAACAGAATTTTCCAATGTGCGCTTTAAAGGCGATGATGAACGCGCCGCCGATGTTTATGCTGATGTAAAAGCGATCACCGGTGAAGATGTGGCCAATATTTTAGTCTGGCTCTCCAATCAACCGGAGCACGTCAATATTAATCGCATTGAAATGATGCCAACGGCGCAAACCTTTAACGGGCTGACGGTCCATAAAGGCGAGCTGTAACACGGAGTGCATAATCCCGACTAAAAATCGATATCAAACAAAAAGGAGACTCAAGCTGATGACTTAAGTCTCCTTTTTTCCATCTTGTTAATCCACAATCTCAAAACGAATTCGCGGCGCTAGATGGGTGAAAATGGTATAGGGAATTGTCCCACCCCAGAGCGCAACGCGTTCAATCGGGAGTGCATCGCCAAAGAGCGTTACTTCCTCATTCCACGACTCCATCGGCACAGAACGCAGATCAATCATCATCATATCCATCGCCGGCCGGCCAATAATCGGCGCTTTATGCTCACCCACTAAAACATACGCCTCCGTTGAAATCTCACGGGGATAGCCATCGGCATAGCCCATCGCAATCACCCCAATCGGCATCGTTTCCGGTGCGGTAAATTTCGCCCCGTAACCGACCGTTTCGCCCTTTTCAATAATGGCCGTATGAATGATTTTCGTAGTGAGATTAATGAGCGGTTTGAGGTTAAAATCCGCACCCGTGGTATCGTCAATCGGCGAGACGCCATAGAGCGAAATTCCAAAGCGAACGATGGCGTTATGAGTCTGCGGAAGCGTTAGTACCGCCGCGGAATTGGCATTGCTTTGAGGCGCATCGATCTCTTTTAGCGCTTCCATAATGGCGATCTGTTTTTCCGTTAAGGGAGAATCCGCCTCATCGGCGCAGGCAAAATGAGTCATCAAAGTGACCGATTTCACGTTTTTTGATGAACTCACACACTCGTAGATCGCCGGAATATCCGCCGGATTGGCT
>JAAZCI010000134.1 GCA_012513365.1 Lysobacteraceae bacterium | reverse complement strand
GGGCATAAAAGCGGCATTTAAATCGGAAGCAGCGTTTCGTCAAGAGGCGTTACTCGCCATCATTTTAATTCCGCTCGCGTTTTGGCTCGCTGATACCAAAATTGAGCTAATATTAATGGTGGGTTCGGTGCTCTTGTTGATGATGATGGAGCTTGTGAATTCCTCCATTGAAGCAATTGTGGATCGGATTGGGCCTGAGATTCACCCGCTTTCAGGACAGGCGAAAGATATCGGTTCAGCGATTGTATTTTTTGCCATGATGATTCTTGCGCTAGTGTGGGGCGGGATTCTTCTTTTTTAACTTTAAACACATTCAGTGGTGTTCTGCTTCGATCGATAACGCATACTATGGCTCGAAATAGAACACACAGTACGACAGATAAAACAGAAAATATAAGGATATACGTTGATTGTTTTAGGGATTGAGAGTTCTTGTGATGAGACGGGCGTTGCGCTCTATGATTCAGAGCGAGGATTAATTGGGCATGAGCTCTATTCGCAAATTGCACTCCATGCAAAATATGGCGGTGTTGTGCCTGAGCTTGCCTCGCGGGATCACATTCGTAAATTACCGCTTTTAGTAAAAGAGCTGATTGAAAAGGCCGATATATCGCTCTCGGATATTGATGGGATTGCCTATACCGAAGGGCCGGGATTAATTGGCGCGCTTATGGTGGCCGCTTCCTACGCACAAGGATTAAGTTTGGCCATTGATTGTCCGATTTTAGGGGTTAATCACATGGAGGCGCATTTAATGGCGGTGATGCTCGAGGAGGAAAGGCCAGAGTTCCCGTTTATTACGCTCTTGGTATCGGGCGGGCATACGCAATTGGTGCTTGCAAAGGCGTTTGGAGAATATGAGCTGTTAGGGCAATCGCTTGATGATGCGGTGGGTGAGGCGTTCGATAAAACAGCTAAACTGATGGGGCTTCCGTATCCCGGCGGGCCACATTTAGCAAAAATGGCGGAGGGTGGAGATCCGAAACGATTTAAATTCCCGCGTCCCATGCTCGATCGTCCGGGGCTTGATTTTAGTTTTAGTGGAATTAAGACAAAAGCACTTTTAACCATTGAAGGGCATAGTGAGGCGGATTATCCCGATATTGCCGCAGGTTTCCAAGAGGCGCTTGTCGATACGCTTATTAAAAAAGCGATCCGCGCACTTAAACAGGAAAATGTGACGCAATTAGTGGTGTCTGGCGGCGTCGGTGCCAATAAAGAATTACGCCGAATGCTGAAAGCAGAGGCTGAAAAACGTGGATTTGAAGTCTTTTTCCCGCGGAGTGAATATTGTACCGATAATGGAGCCATGGTGGCGTATGTCGGCCATGAGCGCCTTAAGCGTCAAGAGAGTAGTGCAAAAGTTAATTTAAAAGCACGCTGGCCCATTGACCAGCTGAGTAAAAAGCGATCGTAAGGGTCGCTTTTTCTTTTAAAGCAAGTTTTTTTGAAGCGGGATTGGAAACCCGCGCGTCACATAGAAGGTGTATGCTAGGGAAGTAAACAGATAGGAGAGGGTATGCTGGAACAACGTTGGAGAGAATTGATTACCGCGAAGCGCTTTGGTCATCGTACCGTTGAAGAGGCGCCCAGTTATCGAACAACCTTCCAAAAAGATTATGATCGGCTCGTATTTTCCGCAGCTTTTCGCCGACTACAAGATAAGACGCAAGTCTTTCCTCTCGCGCAGACTGATTATATTCGCACTCGTTTAACCCATAGTTTGGAAGTAAGCAGCGTCTGCCGCAGTCTTGGCACAATGCTCGGTGAGTATTTGGTGGATCGCTATGACATTCCAGGGATTACCGCCTCAAGCTCAGGGGCGATTTTAGCCGCCGGTGCGCTTGCTCATGATATTGGTAATCCGCCGTTTGGTCATGCCGGTGAAGAGGCGATTAGCCGTTTTTTTGCCGATAATCCGATTGGGCAAGAAGCGCTTTCCGAAGTGTCGGATCTTGAGAAAACCGACTTTCTCCATTTTGAGGGGAATGCCCAAGCCTTTAGACTGCTGACTAAATTACAAAACTCCCATAATTATGGGGGAATGCAGCTCTCGCTTCCAGTTATTGCGAGCTTTATTAAATATCCGTGTGGCAGCGATCAACAGAAAAAATCTGATCACATCGCCTTTCACAAATTTAATTATTTCCAAGCAGAAAAGACCTTTTTCACCCGATTTGCCGAAGAGGCGACGTTAAAACCGCATGAGACATTGCCAAACGCGTGGTATCGTCATCCATTTGCATATCTGCTCGAGGCGGCGGATGATATCTGTTACAGTCTGGTCGATATCGAAGATGCTTACCGCTTAAAATTGATTAGCGCGGAAGGGGCATTTGAGTTTTACGAGGCGATTATTACCGAGCATCATGAAATGCCGCATGCGCGTCTTTCTCGGATTCCAAGAGAAAAAGATCGGGTTGAATATCTGCGCGCTTATACAATCGGGATTTTAGTCGACGAAATCATCAAGGTCTTTATTGAAAATGAGTCGACAATTTTAGAGGGGCAGTGCCGTGAGCCACTCCTCTCAATCATTCCATCTAAGACGGCGATTGCAGAGATTAAGCGCTTTGCGTATAAAAATATATATGTCTCAGATCCGGTGCTAGAGGTGGGAATTGCAGGATTTAAGGTGCTCGAAACATTGCTAGAAGCATTTGTTGGGGCGGTAAGAGCAGAGGCGCGTGGGCAGGGGAGCTCAAAAACGCGGATGTTAATGGAATTTATGCCAGATCAGTTTTTATCGGATAATCGCATTATAAATCAAGATCCCTACATGCGTTATTTGCAAGTGACTGATTTTGTTTCGGGGATGACGGATCGATATGCGATAAAAGTGTTCAAGATGATTACTGGAGTTGATTTACCGGTCTAATTTTTGTTTAATATAGGCGTTAAATTGGCTAAATTGCCGTCAGCTATGGCGGTTTAGAAATACAAGTTGACAGATATCAAGAACCTATCGCAAGGTTCTAGTACTATGCATTGTGTAAGTAAATGTATATTGCTTTAAGGGGTAGTTTTTTAATTATGTTTATTAACTTTCGGGGGTACTATGGGACATACTAAAAGTCTTCATAATCAATACGAATACGGGGTGGTTAGAGGTTTTGTAATCACTGCGCTGATCTTCGGTGCTGTCGGGATGTCAGCCGGTCTTTGGGCCGCGCTTGAACTGACCTGGCCTGCACTTAACTTTGATTCACCATGGTTATCATTTGGTCGTTTACGTCCAGTGCATACCACAATGGTGATCTTCGGAATGGGGGGATCGGCGTTAATCGGTACTTCATTCTATGTTGTTCAGAGAACATGTCACGTTAGATTAGCCTATCCGCTACTAGCGAAATTTGTGTTCTGGGGTTGGGCAATTGTCTTCTCAATCGTACCGTTCACCTATGTGATGGGCTATACACAAGGTAAAGAGTACGCAGAATTTGAGTGGATTTTTGACTGGGCTGTAGCGGTAATTTGGGTAACTTACTTCTGGGTGTATATCAATACAATCTGGAGACGTAAAGTTAAACATATCTACGTTGCAAACTGGTTCTACCTCGGCTTTATCTGTGCAACTGCATTACTTCACATCTTCAACAACATCGCGATTCCAGTATTTGGCGCAGGCACGTTAAAATCATATAACGTATTTGCCGGTATGCAAGATGCGATGGTTCAATGGTGGTACGGCCATAACGCAGTAGGATTCATTCTTACCGTTGCGTTCTTAGGTATGATGTACTACTTCGTTCCAAAAGAAGCTGGACGTCCAATCTACTCCTATCGTCTGTCGATCGTTCACTTCTGGGCATTAACCTTCCTCTACATGTGGGCAGGTGCTCACCATTTACACTGGACTTCACTTCCTGACTGGGTTTCATCACTTGCAGCGACCTTCTCGGTTCTTCTTCTACTTCCATCATGGGGGGGTATGATCAACGGGATTATGACGCTTTCAGGTGCATGGGATACGATTCGTACTAACCCAATTATCCGCTTCATGGTGGTTTCATTATCGTTCTACGGTATGAGTACTTTTGAAGGTCCTTTAATGAGTCTTCGTTCAGTAAACGCGCTTTCGCACTACACTGACTGGACCGTTGGACACGTACACTCAGGTGCGTTAGGTTGGGTTGCGATGATTACTTTCGGTTCGCTCTATCACTTAGTTCCCCGTATCTTCGGTACTAAGATCTATAGCGAGCGTTTAATCTTTGCTCACTTCTGGTTAGCAACTATTGGTATCGTTCTTTACATTGCATCTCTTTGGGTTGCAGGTATTGGTCAAGGTATGATGCTCCGTGCATTTAACCCTGAGTACGGTACACTTGTATATCGCTTTATTGAGACTGTGAACTTTATGCACACTCCTTATATCTTTAGAGCGATCGGTGGTGCACTCTATCTTTTAGGCGCGGTGATTATGATTATCAACTTCGTAATGACTATGCTTTCTGGTAACAGAGAACAAGCGGATAGAAATGCTCAAATCCCAGCAGTTGCTGCTCACGCATAATTAAGATAGGAGTAAATATCAATGATTAAACACGAACGTTTAGAAACCAATAGTGGTCTTCTTCTCCTCTTTATCATGGTGATTATCAGTATCGGTGGATTAATTGAGATTGTTCCGCTCTTCTATATTGATGATTCGATCGAGGAAGTTAAAAAAGAAGTTCC
>JAAZCI010000133.1 GCA_012513365.1 Lysobacteraceae bacterium | reverse complement strand
CTATAAAGGTCTCGGGGAGATGAACGCCGAGCAGCTTTGGGAAACCACGATGGATCCTGAAACCCGTCGCCTCCTTCAAGTGAAAGTGGAAGATGCGGTGAAAGCCGATGAAATCTTCACCATGCTGATGGGCGATGAAGTGGAGCCCCGCCGTGAATTTATCGAGCAAAATGCTCAAATGGTCGGAAATCTCGATATTTAATCGATGTCGAATCTCAAATAGAATGAAACGGCGTCTCAAATGGTGATACCAAATCCCAAATGGTGATACCAAATCCCAATGTCGAATCATCATGAATGATGAAACGGTGTCTCAAACTGTGATACGAAATCTCAAACCGTGATACCAAATCTCAAACCGTGATACCAAATTTAAGAATTATATAGATAAGCCTCTTCTTAAGAAGAGGCTTATTTTTTATGTGATTTATGATTTTCTTAAATTATTTATTCTTCTACAAAGAGATTTCCATCCATCCCAGTAATCCATTTTTTCATACACATTATGATCCCATATATCTTCCCACCAAGGTTTATCTGTTAGTTGATTAATGATAGTTAAAGGATGAGTTTCACCCGATAATATGGTTTGGTAGTCCTTTGGTGAGATTAGAAAGCTTCTTACTGAAGGTGGTGAACTTTGTTTGTCAAGAAGCTTCCAAGTTGAAAATAGACGTATAAGATTGGACTCACCTGTAGCGCCGATTACTTCGCTAATATGATATGGTGTCTTAAATACTTTGCAATGCCAATTACCATATTGTTTGATAATTATAAGTTCCCCAGCCTCACTATCCTGTCGTAAAAAATATAAGTGAGTTAAATTATTATTTAGATTTTTATCTGTAAGCCAGTTTACACCATCTTGTTCTGGTGTTGGAACGCGAGAATATGATATAGAAAAGATAGAACCTTCTCCAAATAATAACCAGTCTGAATTAATATTCAGGTACTCGGCAATGTTCTCAAGTTGAGAAAAAGAGGGTTCCTCTAGCCCCATGAAAAAATTTTCCATAGGTTCCGCATAGTTATTCCCCATGTTTTTTGCGATACGAGCAGGGGATAGTTTCTTGCTGCACGTGAGAGCTTCATTGACCTTTTCTAAAGAGATATTGAGACGAGCTGCTATTTTGGTTCTTCTAGAAGATGGACGATTTTGTCTCAACATCTCTTCAAAAGCCTTAATGCTGGCGGATAAGTTTTGTTGAGATTCTGAAAAGGAATTATATAAACGAGATACAGCCTCTGCGTTAATAGAACGATTGTTATGTTGAGCTGATACCTCAATTTTTTCTTTTAATTCGCTAGGGACTCGTAAGTTAAATTGTATATCTACTTTCGACACATCGATTACTCCCTGATTATTGAAATGCTATCATTATGCTAATAGTAGATTAATCTATAGCTTGACGCAATACTATTGTTTTGCTAGGTTAGCATTATGATAGTATAAAAAGATGAGATGCTGATGGAAAATAAAGTTCAAATGAATATTAGAGTGCCGGTTAATGTTCGAGACTGGGCTAGGAATAAGGCTGAAAAGAACCATAGGTCTCTTGCTAGTTTTATTACTGTAGTACTTGAACAATTAATGCAAGAGGAATGTATCTTACAAATAGAAGGGGAGATGGAAAATAAGTAATTTAAAGCATAGTAAATAAAAAACGAGGCGAAGTGATTAACTTGCCCCGTCTTGTAATGAATAAGATAAATTCTTACTCCTTGGTCGTTGTAAGTATCTATTTTATTAAAGACTACGTCAAGTTGATCCTTCCATTTATATATTTTTTTATTGTCAAAATGATTTGGCAAGGATCTTTTATGTCTGTAAAAAACAAACGACTTATCGTGCAGAAGTTATCTGGTATTTCAATACTGAAGCGAAGCTTGGCAGAAAAAAATAATTATAGAGTTAGAAATCCAGTAACGCCTTCGCGTATGACTGTACGAGGACAGTTTCCTTCTAAAAAGATGCAAAGAATGATTGCGTGGGAGTCTCAGTTAGAGCGTAGAGCATGTTATCTATTTGAGTTTTCATCTAATATTTTATCTTTTAAAGAGCAGCCAGAACGCTTTTCTATTCCATTTAAAAGTGAAATTAAACGTTATACTCCTGATTTTGAAATTATAAATCAATTTGGAGAGATTAGTTATTGTGAAATAAAGCCATTAAATAAATTAATTAATTTAAAAGATTATTTTAATCATGTTTCGCTTTATTTTTTAAAGCAACATATTGATTTTATTGTATTGACTGATAAAGAGTTAATAAATCCAATAAGAGAGCATAATTTATTGATACTAAGGCAATTTCAGAATTTAGAAATAACTAGAGAAGATCAGCTTTCATTAAATGAAGCTTATGCTAGAAATGATTGTAACTCAATGACTTTAAAGGATTTAGCTTGTTTTTATGAAATGGGGTTTATTTATAGTGCTATTGCAAATGGGTATCTAGTTTGTGATTTATATGCTGAATTAACGAGCAATACATCTATTTTTCTAAATATAAATAAAAGGGATGTTTATGAAACATACTTATTTCAATATCGGTCAGCACCTGATTTTTAATAATATATATTACCAAATATTCTCTATCTCTCATGAAGAGATTATTTTAAAAGAAGTTGGAAATCTGCAAGAGCTTAAACTTGCTTTGAATGAAGCTGAGAGATTGCTTAGATTAGGAACTATAAAGTTTATTGAAGAAGGTTCAATTTTAACAGATGAAGGTCGAGTTTTTTCGTTGATATCTGAATCACAAAGAGAAGAAGTTTTAAGGAGATATGAGTATGTGAAGGCGGCTCAAAAAGAATATCCATGGCCTCAAAGAGTTGGGTTAGAAGAGTTAATTGTTCGGGTTGCTAACAATATTGATGATTGTTCCCCTCCTTCTAGCCTTACTCTTTACAGGTGGTGGAAAAAGTGGGAAGAATCCGGACATCAATTAAACTCATTAGAAAATAAACATGATGGAAAAAAAGGATATCGGAAATATAAAGAAACGATTGGTGATATTTTTTATGAAGTTGTTAACGAAATTTACTTAACTAAGGAGCGACAAAGTAAACAGGAAGTATATTTTAGCTTGATAAGTCGGATTAAACATTATAACCATGTTATGAAAACCACTATTGAGTCTCCATCAAGAGCGACAGTTTATAGAAT
>JAAZCI010000132.1 GCA_012513365.1 Lysobacteraceae bacterium | reverse complement strand
TTCTCCACTTTTTCCACTTCACTGTGGCGATGGAGATTGACGCTCTTTTCAAGCTCTTCTTCTAAATGCTCGGTAACAAATGGGTCAAATGAACGCAGCACCATTTCACGGCGACAAAGAAGATGCGACTCAACGCCAAACGTACTTAAAACTTGTGCAATTTCAACGGCAATATATCCCGCGCCCACAACGGCAACGCGTTTGGGAAGCTCTTCAATGGAGAAAAACTCATTTGAAGTAATGCCATATTCAGCGCCCGGTACATTGGGAATAAGTGGGTAGCCCCCGGTTGAGATCACAATTTTATCGGCGGTGTACTCTTTTCCATCGACGCTTACGGTGTTGTTATTGACAAATTTTGCCACGCCGTGAACAAGATCAATCCCAGCCCCTGGAATGTAGCTTTCGCCATACCATGAGGTGATGTTGTTGATGTATTGATCGCTTTTTGCTTTTAAGGTTTTCCAATTAAACCCTTTTTTCTCAACGTCAAAACCGTAACCCTTCGCATCCCCAATGGCATGGGCAACCGTTGCCGCATTCCAGAGAATTTTCTTGGGCACACAGCCAACGTTTACGCAGGTTCCGCCCAGTTCACTTTTTTCAATCAAAAGGCATTTCGCGCCGTAGCTCGCTGCTCGCTCAGCAAATGAGAGTCCGCCTGAGCCCGCACCAATTACGATAGCATCATACTTTTGCATATATTTTAATTCCTTTTTTTGTCTGTATTAATGGTTATTTACTGAATTTCAAAGAGTGGAACAATCTCAGCCACCCCCGACACGCCGCGCACAATATTGACTGCGATATCAGCCTCTTCACGGGTCACAATGCCCATGAGATAGACGATGCCACGCTCAGTTTTCACCTTGACGTGAACTGAGTTAAAGCCTTTTTTCTTAATTTGTGCTGTGAGCGCTGTCTTCACTTTTGAGGTGATGAGTGCGTCATTACTAATGCTAGAAACAGACGCAGGTTCACTAATAATTAGCTCATTAATAACATCTCTTACATGCTCAACCGACCGAATGTCTCGCTCTGCGCGAAGACCAAAATCACGGCTCGGGACTTCCCCTGTCAATAGCACCCGTTGGTTATAACTTAGGACGCTAACATGCGCTTTTTGACGATCAGGATAATCTTTTATTTTATGCTGTGCTTTTACTTCGATTGACTGATCTTCTACTAAAACGCCGGAGGTTCGCCGTTCATTTACACCTAACGCTCCCGCACCAACACCGCCAGCAATCAGCGCTGGGGCACAGGCATTGAGCGTTAATAGCATTGCTAAACTTCCAATGATGATTTTTAAATTTTTCATTTTCATAGGTCTCGCTTTGTGCTTTCAAATGGATTTTAATGTTTTCTGAGTGACTCATTCCAAGCTTACGCAAATTCGTTATCCACCAATACACACCAGGTATGGATGATTAACATATGCACCTCTTGGATTCGCGCCGTACGTTTGCTTGGCACTTTAACTCGCATTAATGAGTCGTAGTCGAATCCATTCGATTTTCCGCCATCTTCACCGGTAAGTAAGATGACGCGCATTCCTTTCTCGATCGCTACCTCGATCGCATTATTGATGCTCACTGAGTTTCCGCTCGTACTAATGGCTACGAGGGTATCTTTCTCATCGCCCAACGCTTCGAGTTGTTTGGAAAAGACCACCTCGTAACTGTAATCATTGGCAATGGACGTTAAATTAGAACTGTCTGTGGTGAGCGCAACCGCGGGGAGGGGACGACGCTCTTTTTCAAATCGATTGATCAATTCCGCCGCAAAATGTTGCGCATCGGCCGCCGATCCACCATTGCCGCAAATATAGACTTTGCCGCCTTGATGAAAGGTATCGATTAGGGCTTGCCCCGTTGTCTCCACAACGTCTACCAAGCACGCAAGCGCTTTCTCCTTGACGCGAATGCTCTCGGCAAACTCGTTTTTAACTAGCATCTTTTCTCTCCCTATATAGAAAAAGACCCAAGTGTTCTCTCTTGAGTCTCTTTAAAATCGATTAAATGACTAATAAGCTTTTCATTCGACTCATCGCCTGATTCTCGATCTGGCGAATGCGTTCAGCCGAAACTGAATATTTTTCCGCAAGATCGGTAAGCGTTGGCCGCACTTCATCTTCATCACGCATCCAACGTTGGACGATAATGTCTTTACTGCGTTCATCAAGTGTTTCAAGCGCCGCAAGCAATTTCTCTTGCGTGTGTTCCGCGTTATCATTCGCTTCCACAATCACCGACGGATCTTTACCTTCATCAGAGAGCCAATCGGACGGCGTATAGCCCTCTTCATCCGCACCCGATTGGGGAAGATCAAAGGCCAAGTCGTTCGAGAAGAGGCGCATCTCCATGCGTTTCACCTCTTCCAAACTCACATTGAGCTCTTTGGCGATCTCTTTAGCTTCTTTTTTCGAGAGCCAGCCGAGATGCTCTTTTGATGAACGGAGATTGAAAAAGAGTTTCCGTTGCGCTTTTGTGGTCGCAACTTTAACAATGCGCCAATTCTGGATCACAAAGTTATGAATCTCCGATTTAATCCAATACACCGCAAATGAGATCAAACGCACATTAAAGCTTGGGTCAAAGCGTTTTACCGCTTTCATCAGCCCAACATTCCCCTCTTGTACTAAATCGATGAGCGGAAGCCCGTAGCCGGTATAACTTTTGGCAATGTGCACGACAAATTTGAGGTGCGATAAGATTAAACTTTGTGCTGCATGCAGATCCTCATGCTGAATGAATCGATACGCAAGTTCGCGCTCTTCCTCAGCACTTAATGTGGGGATGTCGGCAATCGCACTAATGTATGCATCGAGACCTTCTGCGGTCGATGGTAATGTATTGGCGCGTAGCACTAAATCTTTAGTTTCTGGCATTATATGAATACCTCCTCAATTATTTGTCCCACTTAGTTTAGTCTAAGTAAAACGTTCTTTTTCTCTATTTCAAGTGAACAATTATACCATTTTTATCACGGCATGTCGCTTCAATTCCTTTTCAAAAGAATAGGGTAATTTTAGTAAAAATGCGTCAATTTTTGCGCTTTTTTAAGACTTTAATTGTTTCAATTGCAACGTAAATGGCCCATTAAATAAGCGTAAAGCAAATCCTTAACGAACCCTCACAAATCGTGCACATTACTCGATAGATAAACGAGCCGATTATTGTTAATATATTCCCTTCATATTCTAATAAGTATAATAAAAGGATATTTAGACGCGATGAACACTGAAGAAACAATGAACGAAGCAGAAGAGCTCCGCAAGGAAGCGCTTCTCTATCATGCTCGCCCTGTACCGGGCAAGATCTCCATTACCGCCACAAAACCGATGGTGAACCAGCGAGATCTATCGCTTGCCTATTCGCCAGGCGTTGCGTATGCCTGTGAGGAGATTCAAGCAAACCCCCTAACCGCTCTTGATTACACTGCCAAAGGAAACCTAGTTGCGGTCATCAGTAACGGAACGGCGGTATTAGGCCTTGGAAATATTGGCGCCCTTGCCGGAAAACCTGTCATGGAAGGAAAAGGCGTTCTCTTTAAAAAATTCTCCGGAATCGATGTATTTGACATTGAAGTTGATGAAACCGATCCCGATAAATTAATCGACATTATTGCGAGCTTAGAGCCCACCTTTGGCGGGATCAACTTAGAAGATATTAAAGCGCCTGAGTGTTTCTACATTGAAACAGAACTCAAAAAACGCATGAATATCCCCGTATTCCACGATGACCAACACGGTACCGCAATCATTGCCGCAGCGGGCGTATTAAACGCGCTCAAACTTGCGGATAAAAAAATCGAAGAGGTTACCCTTGTGTGTAGTGGCGCAGGCGCAGCAGCGATCTCATGCTTAAACCTCCTTGTGCAACTGGGTCTTCGTAAAGAAAATGTCTTTGTATGTGACCGCGATGGCGTGATCAATCACACCCGCGCACCGGAAACGCTCGACGAATATAAGAGCAAATATATGCGCGAAACCGACAAAACCACCATGGCGGAAGTGATGGTGGGCGCGGATATCTTCTTAGGTCTTTCAGCGCCCCGCGTTGTGAACCAAGAGATGGTGAAAACCATGGCGCCCAATCCATTAATCTTCGCCCTTGCCAATCCTGAGCCTGAAATTCGCCCAGAGATTGCCCTTGCGGCGCGCCCCGATGCGATCATTGCAACGGGCCGTTCAGATTATCCTAACCAAATTAATAACGTACTCTGTTTCCCTTATCTTTTCCGCGGAGCCCTTGATTGCGGCGCGACTGAAATCAACGAAGAGATGAAATTGGCGTGCGTGAAAGCGATCGCAGAGCTCACCCATCAGCAGGCAACGGAAGAAGTTCTCCACGCCTATCAAGGGGAAACCTTACGCTTTGGTCGCCAATACATCATTCCAAAACCCTTTGACCCACGCTTAGTGACTGAGCTTCCCGCAGCGGTTGCAAAAGCGGCGATGGATTCAGGCGTTGCTCAACGTCCGATTGCCGATTTTGAAGAGTATCGTCACCTTCTAAGCCTTCACATCAACAAAACCAACATGACCATGCGCCCGATCTTTGCTCAAGCGAAGAAAAATGCGCGCACAATTGCCTATGCCGAAGGGGAAGATGAGCGCGTTCTTCGCGCAGTGCATATTGTTAAACAAGATCAACTTGCGAACCCTATCTTAATTGGTCGCCCCGATGTGATCGCGGAAAAAGTGGAAGAGCTTGGCATTAACCTTAAACTGAAAGTGTTAACCACCGGCGATGAGATCAGCAAAGATATTGGCGCCGACTATATTCAAGTGGTCGATTATCGCAATCCGCCCTACTTTGAAGAGTGCTCTGAGAAATATTATGAGGTGATGCAACGTAAAGGGATCACCCCTGAACTTGCGCGCCAACGCATGCAAACTCGCGGCAATCTTCTTGCGGCAATGTATATTGAGCTTGGCATTATTGATGGTCAAATCAGTGGTGTGCTTGGGCAATATCATCGTCACATTCATCATATGGTGGATGCGCTTGGCCTTCGTGAAGGGATCTCTCAGCCAGCGGCGATTAGCGTCTTATTATCACCGAAAGGCCCGATCTTCTTCTGCGATACACATATCAATGAAAACCCCACAGCGGAAGAGCTTGCAGACATCACCTTGATGGCAGCGGAAGTGGTGGAACGCTTTGGTATGACGCCGAAAATCGCCCTTGCCTCTCACTCAAACTTTGGTTCACGTGAATCATCGTTCTCGGTGAAAATGCGTAAAACCCTTGAGCTCCTACGTGAACGCGCACCGGAACTTGAGTGTGAAGGGGAGATGCAGCCGGATCTCGCGCTTTGGGATAAATATCGTAAGAACTACTTTCCAAGCTCGCGCTTAGAAGGCATGGCAAACCTCTTTGTTTTTGCCAACATCGATACGGCAAACGTCACCTATAACTTCGTACGCGGCATTACCGACAGCGTCGTGGTAGGCCCGATTGTGGCAGGTCTTGCGAAATCATCCCACGTGTTAACCAATGCGGCAACCCCTCGCCGAATTGTGAATTTAACCGCGGTGTGCGCAACGGACGAATTTTTATAAGTCCGGCAGCATAAAACGCATTACGGCGCAAATGCTCACGTAATCATAAAGATAGGAATCTTTGAGCTGCGTCGTAAAATGCGCAATATCGTAAAAATCGCCCCTCTAAATATTGATAACATGATAATATAATTTGTTGTGACTGTTTAGAGGGCTTTTTTTGCCCAAACAAAAGGACGATCAATCAGGCATGAGAAAACGAACGCTATATCTAACCGCCCTGACCGCAGCCCTACTCTTTTTACAAAGCTGCGCTTCCAGTGGTAAATATACAGTGAAACGAGGCGACTCTCTCGGCGCTATCGCAAGTCGCTATAATATGAGCGTGAATGATTTGGCACGGATGAATAATATCAACAATCCCAACTTCATTCGCCCGGGGCAAGTGCTCCGCGTCAAAGGCTCGAACGTGCGTGGTCCTCGCTCCTCTTTTGGTAGCGTGAGTCAACCCGCGCCTCGTACGGCCAATGCTCGCTCATCTGCACCTAACCGCGCGACCGCCTCAACGCCAAACCGCGCCATCGCCCCTGCAAAAGCTCCGGCTCCGCCGCAAGATCGCGTAAAAACGGGAATCAAAGGCTGGGCACGCCCAACGCCGGGAACCATTGTTAAGAGCTACAATCCTAATATTCCAGGCCAAAAAGGGATTCACATTGCCGGTCGCCCCAATCAAAGCATTGTCGCCTCTCATAATGGTGAAGTGGTCTTCGCAGGACGCGGGAATACCGGTTACGGTCAGCTAATTATTATTAAACATAATGGTAATACTTACAGCGCTTACGGCTATCTCGCCTCGATCTCTGTTGATGAGGGCATGAAAGTAAACCGCGGCCAACAGATCGCCACGATGGGACGCAATACCGAAGGAAAAGATGTGCTCTACTTTGAGATTCGCACCCAAGGACAAACGGTTAACCCCGCAAACTATATTTAATCTAATATTTACCAGCTGTTAACCCGATTTAACGGCCTATCAGCCTGCTTGTGTATTGCATAAGCAGGCTTTTATGTTGACGAGTAGCCAGTCCCAATGTGCGATAGTTACCAGCTCTAATAGAGTTTTATGGAAATTCTCAACCTTTTTTAATCGACTTTTTCCCACAATCGACTACACTTCTCTCTTCAAATTAATCCCTCTCTTTCGGAGCCATGGCATTATGCACCACTCAGCCGTCACCGACCGCTCACTCTTTTCCCTTAGCTGGCCGATTTTTATCGATCTCTTTCTCCACCAAGCGACAATCTTAATTAATATCGCCATGGTGAGCCACCTTTCAACCAACTATGTCGCCGCCATGAATGTGGGCAATCACCTCTTTCATCTCTGCGTGACGATCTTTAGTTTTATCAGCGTCGGTTGCAGCGTGGTCGTCGCTCAATATTTAGGGGCGCAAAAACGCGATACCGCGCGCAACGTGATTCATATTTCCATCGCCCTTAATATGCTGCTCGGCACTTTTGTTGCGCTCGTTATCTTCTTTTTTGGCTGGGATGCGCTAAAGCTGATGAATACGCCCGATTCACTTATGCAAGATGCCTACAATTATCTCCATATTTTAGGCATTTGCCTTTTGTTTGAAGCGATCTCTCTTATTTTAGCGGCCTCTATTCGCGTCTATGGTAAGACTCAAGCGGTGATGTATGTATCACTCTTTATCAATATTATTACCGTCTTGGGCAATATTTTACTGCTCTACGGATTTTTTGGCCTTCCGCAACTAGGGCTCATTGGCGTTGCCGTCTCCACCGCGTTTGGCCGCCTTGTGGGCATGGGGATTCTCTTTTATCTTCTCTTTCACGGGCTTAAAATTCATTTCGAATACCATCTTCTATTTCGCTGGACGAAAAAACAACTCGGACAGATTCTTAAGATTGGCCTTCCGTCAGCAGGTGAAAATCTCGTCTGGTTTCTCCACTATCTCACCGCCCTTGCCTTCGTCGGACTGATGGGTGAATTGAGCCTTGCCGCCGAATCGATCTACTTTGCCATTGCAAGCTTTATTATGCTGCTTGGCGCATCGGTCAGTATCGCGAACGAAATTATTGTGGCGCATTATGTGGGCGCGTCCCAATTTGATAAGGCCTATAAACAAGGCTTCCACGCAATCCGCGCGGGCTTTATTACATCGCTCATTGCTGCCGTTTTAATCTATCTTGCAAGCTCTTTGATTAGCCGACTTCTTACTGACGATCAATCGGTGATTGCGATCATGGCGCCGCTCTTTTTGCTCGGCATTTTGCTCGAGCCCGGGCGCTCGCTTAATATTGTAATGGTCAATGCGCTTCGCGCCTCTGGAGATGCCGCCTTCCCACTTAAAACCGCCATTTTATTTATGTGGGGGATCTCTATTCCGCTCGGATATTATTTAGGGATTAAACTTGAGATTGGGCTGCTTGGAATCTGGATTGGCTTTTGCGCCGATGAGTGGATTCGCGGTTTAACCAATACCTATCACTGGTACTCGAAAAAGTGGCAAACCAAACGCCTCAATATCGATTAGTTATCGATTAGATATCGGTTAAAGATCAGCTCAACCAAAAAGTGCCGACACAAAAAAGACGACTCATTCATCTGATTGAAGGTCGTCTTTTTTTATTGCCTAGTACTTAAATTAATTTAAGCACGTGAATCCAAACTCTATTAAGACTCATCGTTTCCACGATTTTCTTTCGATTGATTCCGATTTCTCGGACGGCGACGACGGGTCTGTTCGCGGGTAATTCGCTTCGGCTCATCACGCTCTTCGCGTTTTTGTTTTTGCTCGAACTTTTCCCAACGCTCTTTCCAGAAATTGGCGCGTTCAATAATCGACTCCGACTCACCCGATTCCGCGCGAAGGAGAATAAAATCATAGGCCGGCTTAAAGCGTTCATGGGATAAAATGCGACCGATGCGGCGCACGTTATTGGCGGTTAACCGGCTCTGGAAGGTCCAAAGTTCAACGATCAGATCTTTCACATAGCGTGGAAAGACGGTGATATCGCGCTGCTCACGGAAAAGATCTTCCGCCGCTTTTTCAACAGCAGGAAACTCTTGTAAACCTTCCGCTTTATAGCCATCATAGCGAACCTTAAAGTCCGCCCACATGAGCGATGCGTAGAGAAAATAGGGGGAGCTATTGCGCCCGATTTTATGGCGCGCATCAGAATTACGGAGCGCCACCTCAAGCAGATGATTTTCAGGAAAGCCCTCTTTAAAGGCCTCCGCCGTTCCCGGAAATAGATATTTAAAGAGATCATATTTCACGAGCGACTGAAAACTCGCTTCCCCGTGACCGGTTAAGAAGAGTTTAATCACCTCATCATACATTCGCGAGGGCGATACATGCATTAAAAGAGGGGCAAATTCTTTGAGCTTTGGCACCAATTTAGGATCGATGGTAAAGCCTAATTTTGCCTCAAACCGAACCGCGCGAAGGAGTCTTACCGGATCTTCTTCAAATCGCTGATCAGGGTCGCCGATCAGACGGATCTCACGGCGTTTAAGATCTTCAAACCCGCCACAATAATCGATAATCTCACCGGATTCAGGATTATAATAGAGTGCGTTAATGGTAAAGTCACGACGCACTGCGTCATCATCAATTTCACCATAGATATTATCGCGCATCAAAAAACCCGTATCACTCTTTTGAAAGTGACGGGATTCTTCCTCTTTATCGGCGCGAAAGGTGGCTACCTCGATAATATCGCGACCAAAGAGAATGTGTGCTAAACGGAATCGCCGACCGATAATTCGGCAATTATTAAAGATCGATTTGATCTCATTGGGGTGCGCATTCGTTGCAATATCAAAGTCTTTTGGCTGATGGTCAAGCAGCAAATCGCGCACGCCGCCGCCGACTAAATACGCCTCAAAGCCCTTTTGTTGGAGCCTTTTTAAGACTTTTAATGAATTTTTGGAGATGGAGCGATTGCTAATGGAGTGCTCTTTCTCACGATAAATTTTTGGTTTCACAGCGTTTTTGTCTTCCCATAAGAAAAGCCTTTCGAGATGAAAGGCTTTTATCAATTTCAAAGCGTGTAATTTCAACAAATGAAAAATTAACGTTTTGAGAACTGTGTCGCACGACGTGCGCCGCGAAGACCAACTTTCTTACGCTCAACGCTACGTGGGTCACGAGTTACAAAGCCCGCTTTACGTAATGCTTCACGGTTCGCTTCATCATATTCGATTAAAGCACGTGTAAGACCGTGGCGAATTGCACCTGCTTGACCTGTCATACCGCCGCCTGCAACCGTTACGATTACATCGAATTGTTCAGCTGCTTCTAAAAGCGCTAAAGGTTGACGTACGATCATGCGTGATGATTCTCTTGAAAAGTACTCATCAAGTGGTTTGTTGTTTACAACAATATTGCCCGTACCTTTACGTAAGAAAACGCGTGCTGATGAGCGTTTGCGTCGTCCTGTACCATAGTTTTGGTTAGTTGCCATAATTAATACTCTCTTATCTAATTAGATGTCTAAAATTTTGGGTTGTTGTGCAGCATGATGATGCTCAGCGCCAGCATATACTTTAAGCTTTCTGAACATTTGACGACCTAAAACGTTTTTAGGAAGCATACCTTTTACCGCTAATTCTATAACCATCTCTGGTTTTGACTCTAACATTTTCTCAAGAGAGGTTTCTCTTAAATGTCCAACATAACCGGTGTGTTTGTAATAAATTTTTTGAAGCATTTTATTACCAGACACACGAATTTTATCCGCATTAACTACGATAATGTAATCACCTGTATCAACGTGTGGTGTGTATTCAGGTTTATGCTTACCGCGTAAACGTCTTGCGATTTCGGTCGCTAAACGGCCAAGTGTTTTGTTTTCTGCGTCTACGACGAACCACTCGCGTGTTACTTCAGCAGGTTTTGCACTAAATGTTTTCATTGAAAACTCCAAATAAAAAAAATCTCTAACAAAAAAATCCAAGCCAACAACACTCATAAGGTTGCATCTTATAAGCCTTTTCGTTGAAAGCTTAAATCATACGTTAGGGGTCGCTGGTAAACGATCCCGCTATTCTAATCAAAAATCATACAAAATACAAGGCAAAATCAATTGCTATCTCAGAATTTAACCCAGCGAAAAGTCATTACGCTATAATTGAAGCATAATCACAACAAACAAAGGAGTCCCTCTATGAGTTCGATGAAAAAAACCTTAATCGCCTCTGCCTTACTATTTGCGACAGCCCAAGCCGATACTCATCTTGTGGAGAGTAATCGTCAAGCGTCCGATGAAATTGCGATCACACTCTACAATAATGGGACCGCACTTGTAAATGAGTCGCGCTCAGTTCTCCTTAAAAAAGGCATTAATCAGCTTTTATTAAAAGATGTTTCAGCGCAGATTCGCCCGCAAACCACCCATCTTAAAAACCGTGGGAACTCTGCCCTACAGCTCATTGAGCAAAATTTTGATTACGATCTTCTCTCGCCGCACGCGATGCTCGAAAAATCACTCGGCACATCGATTGAAATTCGTTCATTTGATCCAACCGGTCAAAAAGTTCAAGAGACGGCCACCGTACTTTCCACAAATGGCGGGCTGGTGTTGCAATATCCCGATCGCATTGAAACGGGGCTTCCAAAAGACGCGCAACTTATCTTTAAACAGATTCCCGATGGCCTTAAAGCCTCGCCAACGCTCTCTTTATTATTAGCGAGCGAAGCCGATGAAGCCGCGCCCCTTGAGATCACCTATCTCACCGGAGGATTTGACTGGCAAGCCGATTACATCGCAACCCTTTCAAAAAATGAGACTGAATTTGATCTCACCGGTTGGATTACCCTTAAAAATAATAGCGGTACCACCTTTGAAAATAGTAAGTTGCAACTCGTGGCGGGCGATGTGAATCAAACGCCCAATTATGGCTCGCCGCGCATGATGAAAGCGAGCATGGTAGTTATGGATGAAAGCGCTTATCTTCCAAGTGAAGAGAGTTTTTCCGACTTTCATCTCTACACCTTGCCGATGAAAACAACGCTCAAAAACAATCAAGAGAAACAGCTCTCACTGCTCTCAGCAAACGCGATTCCGCTCACTAAAGAGTATCGTTTTACCCACTACGTTCAAGATCATTCGGAGAGTAAAAATCGCAAAGCGGCGATCTATCTTCTAATTGATAACACCGAAGCAAGCAACTTAGGCATGCCACTTCCGCAAGGGGTGTTCCGCGTCTATCAAGAGCGTGACAATGGTGAGGCACTCTTTATTGGTGAAAATCGCATCCCCCATGTGGCGGCCAATGAAACCTTCGAGGTTAATACCGGTAACGCGTTCGATGTATCAGTCTCTGAAAGTGTGACTCAATTTGAGCGCATCACTAAAACGCGTACTCAGTCATCCCATCAAGTAATCTTCAAAAATGCGAAAAAGGTTCCCGTTGTGGCGAAATATACCGAACAATTTGGCATGAAAGGCTGGCGTTTACTCTCAGTTTCACATGAACCCTCGCAAAAAGTGGGCACATCGGCCACTTGGAATATTGAAATCCCGGCAGAATCGAGCGTGACATTGACCTATAAAGTCGATCTTGAGACGGAATCGAAATAGCCTCTCTATATATAAGTTTTTATGTAGATAGCCGTCATTCAAACCCTCAATTGACACATTCATTAAAAAGCCACGAGATTCCTAAACGGGGTCGCGTGGTTTTTTTGCCCGCAAAATCCTGTGTGAAAAATAAAAATGCCGCCACCTAAAAAATTCGCGCAAAATGGCAAGGTTTTTTCCCTGCGAACGCCTGATTTTTTCGCTATGATGGGAGTAATAAATCTCAATCATTAATAAGGAGAGCCCATGAGTGCGGCAATTGTGTTAGGTGTCATTGCGATTTTAATTATTAGCGTCATCAAAATTCATAACGGAATTATCAATCGTTATAACGCGACCGTGCGTGCGTGGGCCGATGTAGTGACGGAAGAACGCAATAAAAATCAACTGTTTCCCGAAATTGAGCGCCTAGCAGAATCCTTTAAAGAGCATGAAGGCTCGGTA
>JAAZCI010000131.1 GCA_012513365.1 Lysobacteraceae bacterium | reverse complement strand
TCGATCACAGTATCCTAGCATGATTTGATGTAATTCCGAGAGAATCCTCAGATTACGCTTCCGCAAATTCAAGCGCTAAATCGGTTGCTTTAAGCGCCTTTTTCTCTTCTTTGGTATAGCACTTCATAAACGCCCCATTTTTAAGGAGCATGGTGCGGTCGCCATATTCAATGGCATGTTCCATGTTATGGGTAATCATGATGCAGGTGAGTTTTTCCTCTCGTACAATTCGGTTGGCAATCTCCATCACGTTTTCCGCAATTTTCGGGTCGAGCGCTGCCGTAATCTCATCTAATAGTAGAATTTTAGACTCACTGATGATCGACATAATTAGGCTAAGTGCCTGCCGCTGCCCGCCTGAGAGATTCGCTACCGTTTCATTAAGACGATTTTCAAGCCCCATATCAAGGAGTGCAAGACGTTTTTTAAAGAGTTCCACGCGCTCTTTTTGATTAAAAAACCGAAAGAGGCGATTTTTCCCACGTTTATAGGCAAAGGCCATATTTTCTAAAATTGTGAGATTTTCCATGGTGCCAACGCGTGGATCTTGCATCACAATAGAGACATCCCGTGAGCGCGCAATTTGAGAGGTTTTGGTAATCTCTTTTCCATCTAAGAAAATAGAGCCGCTTTCAGGGCGCATAAATCCTGAAATAACGTTAAAGAGCGTCGATTTTCCTGCGCCGTTGCCGCCAATAATGACGAGAAATTCACCCTCAGCCACCTCTAAATCAAGATCAAAGAGCACTTTTCGTTCAAGTTGAGTGCCCTTGCCGACCACCACATCGATCGAGTTAAGTTTTAGCATTTCCGTCTCCCTGGCATTGCCATCACAAGCACGATAATGATTCCCGCAATAAGGTTAAAATCATAGGCTTCAAGGTTTAGACTTTCTGCATTGAGCGCCGCACTTTTGATTAAGTGGAAGAGCGTTGAGCCGAGGATACAGCTAATGAGTTTGACCCAAATCGAGCGGAAAGGGAGAACTTTTTCCCCAATAATCACCGCTGCAAAGCCGGTAATAATGGTGCCGATTCCCGCGGTAATATCTGCAACGCCGGTAAATTGGCTAAAGAGTGAGCCACCGAGTGCCACTAACCCATTTCCCATGGCAACCCCTAGGATCACCATCCATTTCACATTCACGCCGCTATTTTGGCAAAGACGCTTATTTTGACCAATCGCGCGAATGGAAAGCCCCATATCGGTGCTAAGTAACCAAGTTAAAAGGCCGATAATAAAAAGGGAAATAACGATTAAAATCGTCATCGGATGATCCATACCAAGATTTTTGATAAAGCCTGATGCGCCTTCGAGCGGTGCCATCACTTTATCGGTCCAAACAGTAAAGGTTGTATCATCAAATAAGAGCGTCCGGTTGGTCTGTTCACTCATAACGCGTACGTTCACAGAATAGAGCATAAATGCCACTAAAATCCCCGCTAACAGATCGGTCACTTTAAAGTAGGCATTTAAAATCCCTGTGACCGCTCCGGCAAGTGCGCCGGCAATCACAGAGACTAAAAGTACATAGTAGGGATTGACGCCCTGCTGAATTAAAACGCCGGTGACGGCGAGTCCAAGGGCGAACGATCCATCGCACGTAAGGTCTGGGAAGTCGATCACCTTAAAGGTGATGAAAACCCCCATCCCTACAATTCCAAAGATGAGCCCGAGATTCAGGCTCATCATTAATTCATCAAATCCCATCGATTATTTTACTTCTTGTTTGCCATCGTTGATTAATACTGCCGCGCTATCGATTAGCGCTTGTGGCAATTCCATATTGAGTGCTTTTGCAGCGTCAAGATTGAGATAGAGTTCCATTTTTGAAGGGAATCCTACCGGAATCGTATTGATATCTTTACCGTTTAAAATATCGGCAATCATATCCGCTGTTTCTAAACCGTGATCATATTGGTTTGGACCAAGCGCCGCTAAAGGACCGACTTCTACCGCATCCGTATCAGCTACAAATACCGGTACACCACCTTTATTGCCGGCCATCACAATGCTTTCGAGCGCTGCAAGAGCTGTATTATCACCGTAGATGAAGATCGCATCAGTACGCGCTGCTAAATAGGCTGCCGCTTGCGGTACATCAGAGGTACGGTTAACCACTTGGCGAACCACTTCTAAATCCATCGCTTTCGCTGCTTTTTTAAGGTCATCATATTGCTTGATTGAGTTCGCGTCGCCCGGATTATAGATAAATCCTAATTTTTTAAGATTCGGGATCACACGTTTGAACATCTCAAGCTGTGGCTCAACATCGACGTAGTTTGACATACCGGTAACGTTATTATTCGAGCCTTCTAATTTAGTAACAAGGTTCGCGCCAACGGGATCGGTGATTGAGCTAAAGACCATTTTGGTTTTGCCATCCATCGCCGGTTTCACTAAACTTTGCGCGGAAGGCGTTCCTAATCCAACGGTCACATCGGCGCCTTGGCTCACAAATTTAGTGGAGATCTGCCCTGCAAGCGGTACGTTTGCTTGAGCCGATTCAACACGGAAAGCAAGGTTTTTCCCATCAACAAAGCCGTGCTTTTCAAGACCATCTTTGATCCCTTTTGCCGTCATATCGAGCGCAGGGTGATCGACGATTTTATTGACATAGACTTTCTTCACTTCTTCAGCATTTACAGCGCCTGTCACAAGTAGGCTACCGACCATCAATGACATTAGTAACTTTTTCATGATTCTCCTTACACACGACCGTGTTGAATGATTATAAATGGACTT
>JAAZCI010000130.1 GCA_012513365.1 Lysobacteraceae bacterium | reverse complement strand
TATTTATCGGACCTGTGATTATGGCGCTCATTGTGGCGTTATGGCGCGAGTGGGTGCATGAAGAGGATCACCGAATTCCCGAGCCTGAGCCGAAAAAGGCGATTAAAACAAAGCGAAAATCCTCCGCCAAAAGTTAGATGGGGATTCTTTGAATTAGGTGGATAAAAGAAGAGCTAAATTGAGTTGATTTAGCTCTTTTTGTTATGAATTTAAATGATTAAACGTGTAGTCGCATCGCACTGCATGATAGACTAAGCATTAATTTAGCTGACTTATTTACAAAAAATCACACACTAAAGGCTATGCTAGGATTCTTCATATTATTTAGCTAGAGTTTAGTATTACGCGAGAGGTTTGCGCTATGAATCGACGTTATCTTTCCATTGGGCTCTCCCTGTTGATGCTCTTTCCGATGTTGCTCCAAGCACAAGATAAAGCGACAGAAGTGGAGCTTGAACAGAGCCAATTAATTCCTAAAAGCGAAGAGATCTATGCGATCGGCACGCTCTTTCCCTCCTCGGAAATCACCATTCGTCCTGAAATTTCGGGGCGTATTATCGGCATTGATTTTATCGAAGGGCGCAATGTTGCTAAAGACGATGTACTCATTCGATTTGATAAACGCGTTCAAGCGGCCAATGTCGTGGAAGCGGAATCAAAAGTGATGATTGCCCAGCAAAACTATGAGCGTTTTCAAGCGGCAAAAGCCGGAGCTACGGCGCAAATGCGAGATGAAGCCCATGCAACGCTTCTCCAAGCGGAAGCGCGTCTTGAAATTGCCAAGGCCGATCTTGAAAAAATGACCATTCACGCACCCTTTAATGGCACGATGGGCTTAAAAAACTTCGATCTAGGCGATTATATCCAAGCAGGCACGAGCCTAGTGACACTCTCAAATACCGATCAGCTCAAGCTTGAATTTAATATTCCTGAGCGCGTCGCACACATTGCAAAAGTGGGGCAACAGGTGGAATTTTCCATTGATAACTTTCCCCATGAGATGTTTGAGGCAGAGGTGTATGCCGTGAGCCCAAAAATTGAGCAAGAGGGGCGATCGCTAGCGATCCGCGCGCTCTACAATAATACTGATGAAAAATTAATTTCCGGGATGTTTACCCGTCTCGCGCTTAAAATTCCTTATGGATATGATGTGGTGATGGTGCCGGAAGAGGCAATTGTGGCGCAAGAGGGGAAACATTTTCTCTATATTGCCGAACCCATTGCCGGCAATGATAAACAATATAAAGCGCTCATGCGCGAGGTGGAGCTTGGTGAGCGAACTCGTTCACACGTGGAGATTTTAAAAGGGCTTTCCGGTGGGGAGCTTGTGATTCGGGCGGGGCAAATCCGAATTAGCGATGGCGCAACGGTGCAGGAAAATGAACGCTCACGCACGCTTCGTCTTGAGCGATTAGAGACGGCGAATGCGCTGTAAGGAGTTACCATTATGATGTTATCTGAAGTCTCCATTCGTCGCCCGGTCTTTGCGATTGTGATCAATATTGTGCTGATTTTACTCGGCATGATTGCGCTCGATCGTCTAAGCATTCGCGAATATCCCGATATTGATGTGCCGATCATTAGCGTTCGCACCAGTTATTCTGGCGCTAGCCCTGAGATTATCGAAACTCAGGTGACAAAAGCGGTGGAAGATGCGGTTACGAGTATTGAGGGGATCGATTATATTACCTCGATGTCGCGCCGCGGATTTTCTAACGTTAATATCACCTTTAAACCCAATAAAAATATTGAAGAGGCGGCCAATGACGTGCGCGACCGAGTCTCTCGCGCGAAACGCATGCTGCCCGATGAGGTCGATGAGCCGATTATCAGCAAAAGTGATTCTGATGCCGATCCGGTGATGGTGCTCACGCTTTCAAGTGATAATCATAGTGCCATTGAGCTTACTAAAATGGTGGAGCTTGCGATAAAACCGCAGCTTGAACTCCTTGAGGGCGTGTCGAGCATTACCATTTGGGGGGAGCGTCAGCCGGTGATGCGCGTCTGGCTCGATACCCAAAAGATGGCGGCTTTTGAGATTACGGTGGCCGATATCGAATAGGCGCTTCGAACGCAAAACGTCGAGATTCCTGCGGGAACGGTGAAGAGCTCCACGCAAGAATTTTCAGTCGTCGCGCGGACTGATTTAAATAGTGAAGAGGAATTTGGCGATGTCGTCATTAAAACGACAAAACCGGAAAGCTCCAATGTAAACCAGCATATTGTACGCCTTCGTGATGTGGCAAATGTCGAGCTTGGCGGGGTGGAAGAGACCACAAAACCG
>JAAZCI010000129.1 GCA_012513365.1 Lysobacteraceae bacterium | reverse complement strand
TGAAGAAGGCAAGATCAAAGTTAATGGTGAAGTGGCGAAGCTCGGTTGCCAAGTGGATGGCACCGAAACCATTCATATTAATGACCGTCTAGTGACTCTAAAACCACTCGACTCCCTTGAGCGCCGCGTGCTTCTCTACTACAAACCTGAAGGTGAAATCTCAACGCGTCACGACCCAGAAGGTCGTCGTACTATTTTTGAGAGCCTTCCCAAAATCAATAACGGCCGCTGGATCTCTGTCGGTCGTCTCGATATCAATACGCAAGGCTTATTGCTCGTTACCAACGACGGCGAACTTGCACACCGTTTAATGCACCCGTCTCACGAAATCGAGCGTGAATATGCAGTCCGCGTCATTGGTGAATTTACCGATGAGATGGCGGAAAACATGAAAAAAGGGGTGGAATTTGAAGATGGCCTCTCTAAATTTGAGGATATCTTATGGTCCGGCGGTACGGGCGCAAACTTCTGGTATCACGTCACCGTCAAAGGTGGAAAAAACAGCGAAGTTCGTCGTCTCTGGGAATCGCAAGGCCTCATGGTCTCTCGCCTTATTCGGATTCGCTATGGCAATGTAGAATTACCCCGCCATCTTAAAGCGGGCCAATTTGTCGATATCGATGATGATGTGTTAAAAGAGCTGGTTGAATCGGTTGAACTTGAGCATGTGCCGACCAAAAAACGCACCGAGAAAGATGAGCGCATTCGTTCAAAACCTCGTCGCGTCGGTCGTCAGCAACAAGAGCGTCGTCGTGGGGATCGCCCCGAACGTGGAGAGCGCGGCGAGCGAAGTGATCGCCCCCGTGGAGAGCGTGGAGAGCGTAATGATCGTCCCCGTGGAGATCGTCAAGCCCGTCCAAATCGCTCCGCCCGAAATGACCGCAATGATCGTCATGACCGCGAAAGCCGTGATGAGCGCTCAAGTCGTTCAGATCGCCCGAATCGTTCAGAGCGTCCAAACCGTTCAGATCGCCCAAGTCGTGGTGATCGTTCGAACCGTTCACAACGCGATGACCGTGATAATCGTGGCCACAACCGCTCTGAGCGTCCAAGCCGTGATCGGAACTCAGGCAACTCAGGTAAACCGCGTCGCCGCTCATAATCGTTGACTCTTCTATCTAAAGGTTCTATTTAAAGGAATTAATATGGCATCCACACCTGCACTAAAAATTAGTCAGTTACGCAAAGAGTATAGTAATGGGAAAGTTGCCCTCAAAGGAATTGATCTAGAAGTGGAAGAAGGGGATTTCTACGCGCTCTTAGGCCCTAATGGCGCCGGGAAATCCACTACCATCGGAATTATTACCGATCTTGTTGAGCCCACTGCGGGCGATGTTGAGGTCTTTGGCCACAGCATTCGCTCCGATAAACATGCGGCAAAAGCCTTGATTGGTCTCGTTCCACAAGAATTTAACTTTAACCAGTTTGAGCCGGTTGAAGAGATCATTATTAACCAAGGGGGATACTACGGTATTTCACGCACCGAAGCGCGCCGAAAGGCGCATCGTCTGCTTGATCTCCTCGATCTGAGTGATAAACGTAAAGTGATGGCTCGCGAGCTTTCCGGCGGAATGAAACGCCGTTTGATGATTGCTCGTGCGCTCGTTCACGACCCAAAACTCTTAATTTTAGACGAACCCACCGCCGGCGTTGATATTGAAATTCGCCGTCAAACGTGGGAATTGATGCGCCGTGTCAACGATGATGGCACCACCATTATCTTAACGACGCACTACCTTGAAGAAGCGGAACAGATGTGTAATAACATCGCCATCATCAATCATGGTGAGATTATTCACAAAAGCAGTATGGATGCGCTGTTACGCCAACTTCAATCGGAAAGTTTTATCCTCAATCTGCGTGAAACACCGACAGAACTTCCGGAAATGGCAGGCATTACGCTCAAAGCGCTCAATGATCTGACGCTCGAAGCGGAAGTGCATAAACCGCATACCATTAGCGATCTTTTTGCCGGACTTGTGAGTAAAAATATTCACGTTGAGTCGATGCGCAATAAAGCCAATCGTTTAGAGGAACTCTTCTTGCGGATGACGCAGAAAGATAATTAATCGTTTCAAATAGGGATTATGATGAATAGAAATTATTGGACCGCGTTTTA
>JAAZCI010000128.1 GCA_012513365.1 Lysobacteraceae bacterium | reverse complement strand
TGATGGACAAGGTGGCGGACATGGGCGCGGCCATGGATGTGGCGAAGGATCGGGTCACGGACGTAGCAAAGGAATGGGACGTGGTAGAGGTCACGGAAAAGGTCATGGTGGATCCGGTCAATGTGGCGGAAACGGTAGAGGACGACAAGGCCGTGGAGCCGGGCGTTTCAGTGGTGCACGCCGAATATCCGCCGATGAATTACAGAATTTAACGCTCGCCTTACTGGCTGAAAAACCGCTGCACGGCTATCAAATCATTAAAGAGCTCGAGGAACTATCGCACGGATTTTATAAACCGAGTCCTGGGATGATCTACCCCGTACTCGCGTTTTTAGAAGAGAGCAATTTAGCACTGCCTGAGATGGATGGCGCGAAAAAGCTCTACACCATCACTGAAGAAGGGCAAGAGATTCACGCCCAAAATCGAGCCGATGCAGAGGCGCTTTTAGAATGGCTCAAAGCGCAAGGGCAATTGATTGATGCGATGGAAACCGCCTATGAAGCAGAAAAGCTCTCTCCAGAATTTCCTTTTAGAGATAAAATGCAGACCCTTCGTGGAGTGCTCCGCAATAAACGACAGGTCGATGCCGAAACGCATGAGGCGATCGTCCAAATATTAGAAGAGACAATTGCTAAGATTGAAACGCTATAACCCCCAAAATTCTATAGCACCCGAAAGTTAAAATCTGGCAACTGTGTAAAACCCCTTTCAGAAATGGAAGGGGTTTTTTGTGGTATGCTAAATACATTTTGTATTTATAGGGTTGATATGAAAAGAGATTATGAGAAAGATTGGCTTTCATACTCAAGCCAGTTAAGGCAGTTACAAGATCGCGGTTTGGTAATAAATAGCGGCGATGAAGAGCGAGCTTTACGGAAATTAAGAACGATTGGTTATTATCGTTTAAGTGGATATTTTTATTCATTTAGAGAGCATGCAACGTGTGGTTCAAAAAAGCGTTTAGATCAATTTAAGCCGGACACAGAACTACAACACATATTGGAAATTTATGCATTTGATAAGAAGATCAAACTATTAATTATGGATGGATTGGAGCGTATTGAAATCGCTATCCGTGCTGAGCTTGTCTATTATTTAGGGGAAATTAATCCGCGGCTATCTGAATTTACTGAGCAAAATATTAAAGATCATTTTTACAGGGGAAGAAATGAGATTGATACTCTTTTAGATCCTTTTATTGGTAATGAGAAAGAGTTATTAAAAACACAAAAAACAAACGATTTTTTAGCTCATTTTAAACAAAATTATGCCGGGATTCCGCCTATTTGGATCTCATCGGAGGTTTGGACATTTGGTTATTTGTCTCGGCTGCTAGGAGCTTTGCAAGCCAATAGTAACAATAAAACGTTGCCTTTAGAAAAATTAGCCGAGAGATACGATGTTGCGCGTGGAAAAGAATTGGCAGATATTATCCGATTATTTTCACATGTTCGAAATCATTGCGCGCATCATAATCGGGTCTGGAATGCCGTATTTGAGAAACGAACATTATCGAATCACCCAAAAACTCGTATGATTAAACAACTGTGTGATGATAATAAAGTCTTTTTAACGCTGGCGTTAATTAATCATTTTTTGAAACAAATTAATCCTTCAACTCGGTGGGGGAATCGAGTTCAGTCGCTTCTTGAAAACTTCCCCCAAACAAATAATGAAGAGATATCATTAAGGCATATGGGCTATCGAGGCGATCAAAGGGGGTGGATGCAACTTTTTTAACGGAAAAAGAAAACTCCCCTCTTTTTTCAAATCGTTTGAAGTAAACTTCTTGGATTAGAAAACGGGGGAGTTATGTTGTGACTGATGATAATGCAATTTTATTAGCAGGTCAAATTTTTTACATTAAGTCTTGCAATAAATATTATCACTCAATACACAAATCGACGAGCTTAAACTGCTTAACATCAAAGAGGCCATTTGAGGTGAGTTTCAGTTCTGGAATGACGGGGAGCGTCATAAAGACTAGGGTCATAAGCGGGTGGAAGGTATCGGGAAGCGCGAGCTTTTCGCGGGCGACGCGGATGAGTTCTTCTAAAGCACTTGCTACCTCTTGCGCTGATTGATTGGACATTAGGCCACCGATGGGCAGGGGGAGATGGGCTAAGACCTCACCGTTTTGCACGATGGAAAATCCGCCACCGATCGCTTCAACATCTTTTACCGCGGCGAGCATATCACGGTCATTATCGCCGGCAACCACTAAGTTGTGGGAATCGTGGGCGACAGACACCGCAATCGCCCCATTTTTAATGCCATAGCCGGATAAAACGCCTAAGCCGATCTTTCCTGTGGCGTGATGACGTTCGATCACGGCGAGTTTATTAAGATCACCATTGAGTTTTGGATCAAATTCCCCTGCATCATTTTTAACTACGCGCGTCTCTTTGAGAGTGGTAACTACGCTTTTCGGAATCACTCCAATCGCACGGACGGTATCACTTGAAAGAGGGAGGGCGAAATCGTGTTCGCTGATGGGCGCAATATTGATCGTATTTAATACGCGTTCATCGATGTAATCGTCGATTTTAACGAGGAGTTTTTCATCGCGGGCGATCTCTTGTCCCTTCACAAACACATGCTTTGCCCTAAAATCGGTGAGGTTATCAATAATAACAAGATCGGCATCTTTCCCCGGTGCGACAGCCCCTTTATCATAGAGTCTAAAACATTCCGCCGCGTTTAAGGTGCCCATAGTAATCGCCATAATCGGATCAACGCCGGCCTTTACCGCAAGGCGAAGATGATTGGTCAGATGACCATTTTCGAGAATGTCATTGGCTTCACGATCGTCGGTACAGAAGACGCAGCGGCGCATATTATGCGGGGTGAGCGCCGGCAAAAGATTGAGGAGATCCTTACAGGTCGAGCCTTCACGAAGCAGAATATATTGCCCCATGCGGAGGCGATCGATCATCGCTTGCGGCGTTGAGCATTCATGGTCGGTCATAATGCCACTTGCCACATAGGCCATAAGATCGGTGCCAGTGACGCCGGGGCTATGCCCATCGATCACGCGGTCGTGCTTTTTCGCCATTAAAATCTTATCGATCATCGGTTTTGCATGACCAATAACGCTCGGATAATCCATCACTTCTGCCAGTCCATGGATGCGCTCTTCATGAATCAGCGTTTCTAAATCCTCCGCTTCCAGAACCGCGCCCGCAGATTCAAAAGGCGTTGCCGGAACGCAAGAGGGCAGCATTAAACGAACATCAAGGGGCAAATTTTTCGATGCGTTTAACATATAGCGAATCCCATCTAAACCGCATACATTGGCGATCTCGTGAGGGTCTGCGATGATGGTTGTGGTGCCAAACGGTAAAATGGTGCGCGCAAATTGCGGTGGCGTTAGCGAGGAGGATTCGATATGAACGTGTCCATCAATAAGCCCAGGCATCACAATGCCACCTTTTGCATCGAGCTCCTTTTTCCCACGATAATGATCGCCCCAGCCGACAACGCGACCATTGCCGATCGCGACAGGTCCATCGACTAACACTTGGTTATAGACATCGACAAATTGGCAGTTGGTGATGAGAAGATCAGCATCCATTTTGGTGGATGCCATATCGATGGTTTTGGCTAAATCATCAAAGCGCTGCATGGGGAACTCCTTAGAAACATGTTGGGAATCTATTTAGTTTAAAATAAAATAGCGCTAAACGGGAAATTATTGAACGATCCTGAATGATATTGGAGGATGGGCAATAAAAAAGCCCCGTGCTAGACAGGGCTTTGAAGTAATATTTAAATCAATCTTTGAGTCAACGTTTTGAAAATAGCAGGTGCGATTCTTAACCGCGCGCTTTCCAATTTTCAACAAGTGCATCGATCAGATCACGGCCAATAAAAGTGCCTTTTTCTTGATCGATCTGGCGGATACCGGTTGGGCTAGTAACATTAATTTCAGTGAGATAGTCGCCGATAATATCGAGGCCAACAAAGTAGAGTCCGCGTTTTTTAAGCTCTGGGGCTAAGCCTCGGCAGATCTCATAATCGCGCTCAGATAGCTCTTGCACGACGCCTTTTGCACCCACTGCTAAGTTACCGCGCGTCTCATTTTCAGCGGGAATGCGGGCTAATAGATAGGGCACTGGTTCGCCATTAATTAAGATGACGCGTTTATCGCCTTTGTTAATTTCAGGCACGTAGCGCTGAATCATAATGGAGGTCTGCTCGTGTTCGGTGAGTGTTTCCAAAATCACATTGAGGTTTGGATCGGTTTCTGTAACACGGAAAATCGAAGCGCCTCCCATGCCATCAAGGGGTTTAACGATGGTGTCGTGATGCTCTTTGATAAAGGCTTTAATGTGTTTGGTTTGGCTTGAAACGAGCGTTGGCGGGGTAAATTCCGGGAACCACGCGGTAAACATCTTTTCGTTACAATCGCGTAGCGAGCGGGGATTATTGCACACAAAGGCCCCTTGCGCTTCCATCAATTCAAGTAAGTAAGTGGTGTGAATATAGTGCATATTAAAGGGCGGATCTTTACGCTGAAGCACGATATCACTTGGCCCAAATTCGATCGTTTGAGGCTCGCCGAGCGTGTACCAATTTTCTGATTGAGTCAGATCGATGGTGATGGTTTGCCCTTCGGTTAAAACGCGCTGATTTTTCAGATAGAGGGATTCCGGCAGGGTATAGATCACCTCTAAGCCGCGATCCATCGCCCCTGCAATCATACCGAGCGTGGTATCTTTCACAGGATTAACGGTGTGGATCGGATCCATAATGATAATAATGCGAGGTTGGTTACTCATAATTGTCTCTATATTTACGATTAAATGATCCTATTATTGTAGGCTATGGGGGGAAATAAGGGCAACAATTTCCGCTATTCGGCCCAATCGCCAATGAGTGCATGAAGCGATGAGATCACGCTAAGGGCCGCCGTTTCCGTGCGTAAAATTCGGTTCCCCATGCGCGTACTGTGCGCGCCTTTTTCGGTTAATGCATCAATCTCATCAGCGCTTAATCCGCCTTCGGGACCGATGATGATGGAAAATTCTCGTTTGCCTGAAAGCTCGGTATTGATCAGCTCACCAAAAGATTTCTCCCCTGTGGGCGCGAGGGTGAGGTAGGCGTGGTCTGCATCAGCCCTTTTTGCAGAGCCACCCGTAGATAAGCGATCAAGAAGCGCGTTAAACGGGATCGGCTCGTTGAGAGTCGGGACAATATTAAGTCCGCATTGCTCACAGCTCGATTCAATAATCGCATTCCAGCGTTCCATCTTTTTCGGCAGTTGCGCCGCTTTTAATGTGGCGACGGAACGCTCGGTAATAATAGGGGTAATGGAGGTTACGC
>JAAZCI010000127.1 GCA_012513365.1 Lysobacteraceae bacterium | reverse complement strand
TGTGAGTAAAAATATTCACGTTGAGTCGATGCGCAATAAAGCCAATCGTTTAGAGGAACTCTTCTTGCGGATGACGCAGAAAGATAATTAATCGTTTCAAATAGGGATTATGATGAATAGAAATTATTGGACCGCGTTTTATACCATTTTGACGAAGGAGTTTTACCGCTTCATTCGCATCTGGCCTCAAACGCTTCTTCCTCCGGTGATCACCACCATTCTCTACTTTCTAATTTTCGGAAAGATCATTGGCGATCGCGTCGGTGATATGGCGGAAGGGATCGGCTACGCGCAATATATCGCGCCGGGACTCATTATGATGACAGTGATTAGCAACAGCTACGCCAACGTCGTCTCCTCCTTTTTTAGTGCAAAATATAGCCGGCATATTGAGGAACTACTCATCTCGCCGATTCCCAATTTAGTCATTATTGCAGGCTATGTTGGCGGCGGAGTGGCTCGCGGGTTTTCCGTTGGATTGATTGTGACGGCGGTGACGCTCTTTTTTGTGGATCTTAACATTCACAGCATTCCGCTTATGTTATCGATCTTTATTCTCACCTCGCTCGTCTTTTCACTTGCGGGGCTGATTAATGCGATTTTTGCCCGCCATTTTGATGATATCTCCATCATTCCGACCTTTATTTTAACGCCGCTCACCTATCTTGGTGGGGTGTTCTATTCGGTCGCGCTCTTGCCTGAGCCCTGGCAGTCGATCTCATATTTTAACCCCATTCTCTACATGGTCAATGCGTTCCGCTACAGCATTTTAAGCGTTTCCGACATCAATATCACCACAGCCCTTGTGCTCTTAGGGGTATTTTTTGTCGCGCTCTTTAGCCTCGCACTGACCCTCTTAAATCGTGGGATTGGCCTTAAATCTTAACTTCATTATTCATATAAACGGCAGATGGTACTATGAAATCATTGATTAAATTCACCTCTTTATTGGTCGCCGGCATCGTGCTCGCGGCCTGTGCGGGCACTCCGCATAATCCTCACGACCCGTACGAAGGGTATAACCGCAATGTCTACGCCTTTAATACCGCGTTTGATAAAGCGATTAGTAAACCGGTGGCAGAAGGGTATAAATTTGTCGTACCACAAACCGTTCGTACCGGATTTGGTAATGCGTTTAGCAACTTAGGCGATACGCGCACGGCCGTAATTGATCTGACCCAAGGGCAATTTGTGGGGGCGCTTGAGAGCGTTCACCGCTTTGTCTTTAACTCAACCTTTGGGGTCTTAGGCCTCATTGATTTAACGGAAAGTTTTAACCTTCCGGCAAAACATACCAACGATTTTGGGACAACCCTTGCGAAAATGGGCTGGAAAAACAGTAACTATTTCGTCATTCCCTTCTTAGGCCCTTCAACGCCTCGTGATGGCTGGGGCGTTGTCGGTGATCTCTTTGCAACACCGCACAACTATATGCTCAATAAATATGCAAGTGCAGGACTCACCGTTGCGGGACTGGTTCACCTACGAAGCGAACTGCTTGATGTGGATTCTGTGACGAAAAAAGCGGCGCTTGATCCATATGTTTTCCAACGAGAAGCCTTTATGCAATATCGTACCGAAACC
>JAAZCI010000002.1 GCA_012513365.1 Lysobacteraceae bacterium | reverse complement strand
CTGAAAAAGCTTCCCCCAACATCCCCAGCATAAGTGGGATACCAAGAGGGGATCACTAAAATATGCATTACAACTTTACCTTTTGCCTAATCTATAATCGTGTTTTTATAAAGGCACTCACAACCACTAACTGCTCATCTTCCGTTAAATAAGGGTGCATCGGTAAACTCATTACTCGCTCTGCAATTCTATCGCCAACTGGCAGTTCAATGCTTCCATCTGCAACAGCTGGTTGCTTATTTAGTGGAATGGGGTAATGAACCGCGGTAGGGATACCCGCCTCTTTTAACTTAGCTTGTACATCGCTACGATTTTCAACCTGAATGGTATATTGTGCATAGGCACTCACATTGCCCTCTACAATGGTCGGAGTGCTCATAATCCCCGCTTCATTTAATAGCTTAGTGTAACGATTGGCAACCTGTTGACGAAGCTCTAACTCTTCCGCGAGGATCTCTAATTTAGGAAGTAAAATAGAGGCTTGTAAACTATCTAAACGGCTATTTACCCCCACTCTAACATGATGGTAACGACGGTCTTGTCCGTGACGGGCAACTTGGCGAATCACTTTTGCAAGCTCCTCATCATTTGTGAAAATTGCACCGCCATCGCCATAGCCGCCTAAGGGTTTACTAGGGAAAAAACTAGTACAGGCAATCGTTGTAAGATTACACGAGCGCTTCCCTTTATACATTGCGCCAAAACTTTGGGCTGCATCTTCAATCACTGGAATATTGTATTTTTCAGCAATCGCATTAATTGCATCAAAGTCCGCACACTGGCCATATAATGAGACGGGAATAATCGCTTTTGTATTGGGTGTAATTGCTGCTTCTAAACGTGCCGGATCTAAATTATATGTCACCGGATCAACATCAACATAGACAGGTTTTGCACCTAAAAGCGCTACCGTTTCTGCAGTTGCAATATAGGTAAAACCTGGGGTGATCACTTCATCTCCAGGGCCAATTCCAAGCGCCATTTGAGCAATTTGAAGTGCATCAGTACCATTTCCACAGGTAATGCAATATTTCGCCCCTGTAAATTCCGCTAATTTTTCCTCAAGCTCGATAACTTCTGGCCCAAGAATATATTTCCCATGGCTTAAAACTCGAGCAATGCCGGCTTCAATTTTATCTTTAATACGTGCTTGCTGTGCGCCTAGATCGATAAATTGCATCTTCATACCTTCCTACTTAGTTGAGTGTTTTGTAACCACATCATTTTGTAAACGATAAATTGCACCCGAATGAGGGCATGTCACTTCTCCATCACCAGTTAGTGGTAAATCTAGCTGTTCACCAAACTCACTCATCCAACCAATTTGCTTAGCGGGCACACCAACCATAAGCGCAAAAGCGGGCACATCTTTATTCACAACCGCGCCTGCACCAATAAATGCAAACTCCCCAATCGTCACGCCACATACGATCGTACAATTTGCACCGAGTGTCGCACCTTTTTTTACAATCGTATCGCGATACTCATCTTTACGTTCGATCAATGAGCGCGGGTTATAAACATTGGTAAATACCATGCTTGGGCCACAAAACACGCCTTCCTCCAAATGCACATTGTCGTAGACCGATACATTATTTTGAATCTTACAACGATCTCCAATGGTCACTTTGTTGCCGACGAACACGTTTTGCCCTAAGGAAACGCCTTGCCCGATTTGAGCTCCACCACAAACATGGACAAAGTGCCACACTCGCGCACCTTCACCAATTTGAGCGCCGTCATCAACAATAGCGCTTGGGTGTTGATAATAATTCATATAGTTACCTCAATTAAAGAGAGAGATTGCTGAGAGTACATTTTCTCTCAAATGATATGTGCTATTTATTGATTCAGTAATACTGACAAAAATCGGTGAGCCTCATCTGCTTCAGCTACAACAGGGTCGGCAGAACGAATATAGTTAACCGTTTCAATACAGTGACGGGCATCTTCAATACCATATCCGCGCCCAGCTAAAATCTCTTCATAACTTACAGTATGGAGGTCTGTAAATCCTTTAGAGAATTCAATCTCTTCTCCATCAACGGTAATTGTACGGAATGTTGGTTGTTTTCCCTTCACATCTTCTGGAAGATCATTAGCATCAATGGATAAAAACCAGCGTACGCGCGCTTTCTCATATTCTAAATAACCAGCCGCTTTCATTTCACCGCTATAGTGCACAATATTTTTTTGAAGCTTTCCAAAAATAAAATGAAGCATATCGTAGAAATGAACGCCGATATTGGTCGCAACGCCAAATGAACGACGAGGATCACCCTTCCAGCTCTCTAAATACCACTTACCGCGAGAGGTAATATAGGTTAATTCCACCTCATATTTATCCTCTTTATCCGCTTTTTCAACCTGCTCTTTTAAATCTAAAATGGCCTGATGATGGCGAAGCTGTAGAATGTTATAGACTTTTTTTCCAGTCTCTT
>JAAZCI010000126.1 GCA_012513365.1 Lysobacteraceae bacterium | reverse complement strand
GTCGATTTTTCGCTAAGAGATAGAGCTGTACGGGGAAATCGCCACGCACTTCTTTACTCCACTCAAGCGGTAACCAGCGCTCAGGATGCTTTTTAAACATCTCAATATTACTGCAATTAGTTGCGTGCATCACAAGGCCGTGACGCATACTTAAATAACCAATAATCGGTTCACCCGGGAGCGGATTACAGCAGGCACCGAGCGAGACTTTCATCCCCTCTGCCCCTTTAATCATCTCATTAGACACCTCTTCCCCTTCGTCGCTCTCATCGGCATCGGGTAGAAGATCAGGCGTGTAACGGAAATTGACTAAATAGCGGTTGATCACATATTGCGCCGGATATTTACCGCGACCAATGTCCATCAACAATTGTTCTTTTGAGCCCAAACCTAAATCGTGAAGAATTGTCGCTTCCTGCTCATCGCTTAACGCGCCCTCTTTAAAGCCGCGCTCTAAAATAGCGTTTTGTAAAATCGCTGATCCCGCATCTTCTGCCTCAAGATCTGAAAGATCCCCAAGATAGCTACGAATGCGCGAACGGGCTCGCGCGGTAATCACATGATCGAGCCAGAGCGAGCTTGGTTTAACACTTTTATTGGTTTTAATCTCGACGGTTTGCCCGTTACTTAAGAGATAGTCATACGCCACCTCTTGCGAATCCACGAGCGCCTTTTCAAAGGTATCGCCAATATCGGTATGAACTGCATAGGCAAAGTCGAGCGCTGTTGCTCCGCGAGGAAGCTCAATAATACGGCCTTTCGGCGTGAAGACGTAGATCTCTTTCGGGAAGAGTTCCGCTTTCATCGTCTCCATAAATTCTTCAGGCGAAGTGGTGATATCCTGAAGTTCAGTCACCACATCGAGCCATTTCGTCGTTTTTTGGAACGCGTGGCTCTGCCCTTCATAACTCTCTTTATAACGCCAGTGCGCTGCAGCGCCGACTTCCGCCACAATGTGCATATCGCGAGTGCGAATTTGCACCTCAACGGGAAGCCCATTTGCCCCAAATACCACGGTGTGGAGGCTCTGATAGCCATTAATTTTAGGAATGGCAATATAATCTTTAAAGCCACCAATAATCGGTTTGTAAAGCTGATGGACAATCCCTAAAACGCGGTAACAATCATCCACCGAGCGCACAATGATTCGAATCGCAAAAATATCGTAGACATAATCAAGCCCACCCTTAACGCGCATCTTTTGATAGATACTCCAAAGGTGCTTACGGCGGGTGGAAAGTCGCGATAAGATATTGCTCCGAACGAGGCGTTCATCGATGGTTTCTAAAATTTTATTGAGATTATCGTGCTGCTCAACGTCCTTTTTCTCAAGTTCATTTTTAAGCACCTCATAGCGCATCGGGTAGAGATTCTCAAAACAGAGATTCTCAAGATAGACCTGAAGCACATACATCCCAAGGCGCGAGGCGATGGGCGCGTAAATCTCTAAAGTTTCTCGTGCAATGCGACGTTTTTTATAGGCCGGGAGTGCGCCGAGCGTGCGCATATTATGGAGCCTATCGGCCAGTTTCACCATAATGACGCGCAGGTCTTTGGTCATCGCTAAGACCATTTTGCGGAAGTTTTCCGCCTTCGCTTCCTCTTTCGAACGGAACCGAATTTGCGTTAATTTTGTGACGCCATCAACGATGTTCGCCACATCTTCACCGAAATGATATTTGATCTCATCATACTCAATATCGGTATCTTCGATCACATCATGTAAAATTGCGCCCACAATGGAAGCCGCATCGATTTCGACCTCCGTTAAGATGAGCGCAACGGCGATGGGATGGAAAATATAGGGTTCACCGGACGAGCGAAATTGTTCCTGATGCGCAAATGCACCAAAAACACAGGCTCGTTTCACCTCTTCCACATCCTCTTTCGACAAATATCGAGAGACGACGCGAATTAAGCGATTGGTTTTCTCAACAAATTCCGCTTTCCATGGAATCAGGTTTTGCGGTAATTCAACAGTTTCCATCCCCATTGCGTAGCCCTTTTACTTAATCAGCAAATGCAGCAGACGCAGCTTCTTCTTTTGCAAGTGCTTTGATTTCGTCAGGACTAATTGCGCCGCCTGCGATTTCACGAAGTGCGACTACAGTTGGTTTTGCACCGTGGGGTACACCGTCGATACGAGGCTCTGCCCCATTACTAATTTGTCGTGCGCGCTTTGCCGCAACTAATACGAGTTGGAAACGGTTATCTACACGTCCTAAACAATCTTCGACCGTGACTCTTGCCATACTTTTACTTCCTTTAAACAACTAAAAATTAACGTTAATTAAGATCATATTACGAACAATACGGTTCATTATAGATGATCTATTCTGCTTCATCAGCAAATAATGATTTTAATAGCGCCGCTTCTTTCACCACTTGATATTTAAGGCGAAGGCGATTGGTGTGGAAAATCCCTTTTAATTCAGAGAGTGCAAGGTCGAAATCGTCATTGACAATGACATAATCAAAACTGCGGTAATGCTTGATCTGATTCACCGCATCTTTCATTCTTTTTTCGACAATCGCTTCGCTATCTAAATTCCGGTGGATGAGCCGTGCGCGGAGAGTTTCAAGCGAGGGGGGCATAATGAAGATTAATACCGCTTCGGGCATAATCGCTTTGATCGATTTAGCGCCTTGCCAATCAATCACGAGCACCACATCTTTCCCTTCGCGAGTCTTCGCTTCTACTGCCTTTTTAGACGTGCCGTAGTAATTGCCAAACACCTCTGCATACTCATAAAACCCATCTTGTTCGATAAGCGCTTTAAATTCTTCCACTGAGACGAAATGATAATGCTCGCCGTCGATCTCTCCCGCTCTTGGCGTCCGCGTTGTATGCGTTACCACGCGCTCAACATAATCGGTCTGATCAATTAATTGATTCACCAACGTTGTTTTACCGCCTCCTGAGGGCGATGAGATTACAAAAAGCGTTCCTAAACCATCCCTATTCCGTTCGTCTATACTGTCCATAAGCCTCTATCTAACAATTACTCTAAAACGATCCAATAATTCCCCTATACTCTACACTAAAATAGGGCGTACGGCATTAAATATCGACGAAAAACCCGCGCTTTTCCTTTGATTTTGTCTCAATTTATATTACACTGATTCGATACTTTTACATAAATTATCAATGGAGATTAGGTTAGCGATGTTAAAGAAAATTCTATTTGGATTAAGTGCTGCTGTGTTAATGAGCTCGCAAGCAATGGCGCAAACTCAACCTCAGCTTGAATATCAACAAAAACACGGTGACTGGATGATTACCTGTCATCTAATTGATGAGGCGAAAGAAGTCCGCGACTGCATTATCACAACCGGAACTACCACTAAAGTGGAAACTCCACAAGGTGGCCAAGAGATCGACGCAGCGCGCGCATCGGTGATCTATATCCAAGATCAACCCACCCTTATTTTAACGGCACTTCCCGGCACGCTTTTACTTCCGGGTATGAGCATTAATATCGACGGTAAACCGTTAGAGCTTGGTAAAGATAAAATCGAACAACTCTACTTTGAGCGCTGCTTAAACGATGGTTGTATCACAGGGCTTCCCCTTTCAACAGACGAAATCGTTGCCTCTCTTAAAAAATCAAACACGATGAATCTTAGCTACAACCACGATCTTTTAGGCAAAGGCTTACAAGAGCTTAAACTTAAAGTATCGATGAAAGGATTTACCGCAGCCTATGATGATCTTCAAAAACGTATGGGTAAAGCAAAATAAGATTGCCCACGAAACGATCAATCTAGACTAAAATGAACGCTGGCAGGATGGAGTAATTCGCCTGTCACTTATGAAAAATAAGACCGACTGATTCGGTCTTATTTGCTTTTTGTATTATAATAATTCTTTATTCTCACTCAGATTACATAATTAAAAATGGACTATCCTAAACATTTTGGGGTGATCGTCATCGGCGGCGGCCACGCAGGGACAGAAGCGGCCCTTGCCTCAGCAAGACTTGGCGTCCCCACACTCCTTTTGACACACAATATTGAAACCCTCGGCCAACTGAGCTGTAATCCAGCGATTGGTGGTATCGGGAAAGGGCAGATCGTCCGCGAAATTGACGCACTTGGCGGCGCAATGGCCATTGCCACCGATCATGCCGGCATTCAATTTAGAACGCTAAACGCCTCAAAAGGCCCGGCGGTGCGATCAACTCGTGCCCAAGCGGACCGAACGCTCTATAAACAAGCGATCCGCTCGATCTTAGAAAATCAGCCCAATCTCTATATCTTCCAACAAGCAGCGGACGATATTATTTTAGAGGGCGATCGCGCGTGCGGCGTTGTCACTCAAACCGGCATTCGCTTTCATAGCTCAACGGTGGTTTTAACCGCAGGAACGTTCCTTTCAGGGCTAATTCACGTGGGAATGGAGAACTATTCAGGCGGACGCATGGGCGATCCTCCATCGATCTCCCTTGCGCATAAACTTGCCGAGATGAAGCTCCGTAAAGGCCGTTTAAAAACCGGAACCCCACCGCGTATTGACGGAAAAACCATCGACTTTTCCAATATGGATATCCAGCCCGGTGATGATCCGGCGCCGGTCTTCTCCTTCTTAGGCGATGTGTCGCAGCACCCAACGCAAGTGCCTTGCTACACCACCTATACCAATCCACGCACCCACGAAATTATTCGCGGCGGCCTAGATCGTTCACCGATGTATGCCGATAATGCGACGATTGAAGG
>JAAZCI010000001.1 GCA_012513365.1 Lysobacteraceae bacterium | reverse complement strand
CTTCCGCCTATAATAAATGATGATTTTGAATGATATGACCGATTTATACGAGGCTAGGAGGCACCGATGTGGAGCATTGATCCGAAGATGATTGGCGAAACGCTAACGCTCACCCCCGCGCATATTGAGCGCATTATCGAACGGAGTAAACTCTATCCTGAAGGCGAGATTATGATTGTGGGATTTCGTTCCGGCAAACTGCTCTCAGCCCCCGGCGTGTGGCTCGATTCGGTGGAGGTGGTAGGCTCTGCGCCGAATTACCGATCCTTTTGCTGTACACTTACCCTTTATGATCGTAAACGCCATAAACTCGCGGCATTCCCCGCATCGACCTATCCCAATATTAGCTACATTGCCGAGCAATTAAACGTGCCTGATAAACGAATTGCCAATCGACTAAGTGAGGGGCTCTATTCCTATATTGTTGGCGCGCACGAGCCGAATCACGGGCCAAAAGAGGAGGGTGCGTTTCGATTAAGTCGCTTGCAACCGGTGCCCGTCTGGAGAATTTTAAATAGAAATGTTAAAGTAGATCAAGCAGTTGCTACGCTCGATCTATCGGTTGCGGACGACCATATTCACAGTGCGCAATCGACCCGTGAGTTAAGTGGACGCAGCTTTTCTTCCGCTGGCTGCCAAGTGATTGAAGGGGATCACACGCCACCGAATGCACCGACAGGGTTGTATCAAACGTTTCGTGTGATGGCAGGGCAATCGTTTATGCCCGATCTCGATGAAATTGGCCAGCCTTATTCCTATCTTTTGCTCTCGTTTGAAGCGCTTTTTTATGTGGCGACCGGCGTGCCTGAAGCGCGCTATTTTCACGGCTCTCGAGGCTATGAGGTAAGACGTTTACAAGAGGCGTTAATGGAAAAAGGCTTTTTGGCGGAAGAGGTGATTAACAAGGGCTATTTTAATGGTCATACCGCAAAAGCGCTCTACGATTTTCAGCAACAAAATGGGCTTGAAGCAACTGGATTTGCAACGGAGGTAGATGGGAAAGCCTTAGGCGTTTCACTCTTTTCACTCCGCTAATGTTTCGCATTGATAAGGAGAGTATATATAGTGAATTTTTCTCGCATTCTTGCGGCGATTCCCTTTTTTCAATCGATTAAAGGGTACAATTTATCCACCTTTAAAAACGACGCGCTTGGCGGACTGACGGTCGGAATGATCGCTGTACCACTCTCGATGGCGCTCGCGATCAACTCAGGGGTTCCGCCACAGCATGGTCTTTATACGACGATTGTGGCGGGACTCTTGATTGCGCTGTGCGGTGGATCACGTTTTAACGTCTCAGGTCCGACTGCGGCGTTTGTTATTATTTTGCAACCGATTACCAATCAATACGGCGTTGAGGGCTTATTGCTCGCCTCGTTTATGGCGGGGATTATCCTCTTTCTACTCGGTGTGTTTAAGATTGGGCGCATGGTGCATTTTGTGCCTCATCCGGTGACCGCGGGCTTTAGTACCGGGATCGCTATTGTGATTGCATTAACGCAGATTCCCGATCTTTTGGGGACGGAACCGGTGATTCCCATTACCGATTTTATCTCGCGGATTCGCAGCATTGGTGAGATGTTTGGGCGAATCTCTTTTGTGGATTTAGGGATCGGCGCCTTTACCTTACTCGGGCTCATCTTTTTCCCCTTTATTACTCGTAAAGTGCCGCCGCACCTCTTTGTACTTGCGGCCAGTGCGCTGCTTGGGCTCTATTTAGAATCTCGCGGCTTTGAATTTAGAACCATTCGTTCGGTCTTCCAATATACGATCGATGGCGAAACTTATTGGGGGATTCCTTCATTTTTACCGGAATTTGGCGCGCCGTGGGTGCGTGATAGTGGTGAATCGATCCTCTCGCTTGAGATGGTGAAAAACCTGCTGCCAAGCGCGTTTGTGATTGCCATTTTAGGGGCGATTGAATCGCTTTTATGTGCAGTCGTCGCGGACGGGATGAAAAATACGCGGCACAATCCCGATGCGGAACTTGTGGGTCAAGGGGTGGGAAATATTGTCGCGCCTTTCTTTGGCGGTTTTGCCGCAACAGGCGCACTTGCGCGGACGGCAGCGAGTATTCGAGCCGGTGCAAAAACCCCGATCGCCTCGATCGTTCATGCAATCTTTGTACTCTTAACCTTAGTGGCCTTTGCAAAATATTTGGGCTATCTGCCGATGGCGAGTTTGGGGGCGCTCCTTTTAATGGTGGCGTGGAGTATGGCGGATGTGCGCTACTTTAAACAGATGACGAAAATGGCGCCGAATCAAGACCGATTGGTGCTCTTTACCTGTCTTATTTTGACCGTGGTCTTTGACATGGTCGTTGCCGTTGCGGTGGGAATGGGGCTTGCGTGTCTGCTCTTTATGGCGCGTATGACCGAGCTCACCGAGATGGAATTTTTAAGCGCGAACGCTGAAAAAGATGCTGAAATTAATAAGGCCTATGATGAGGCGGAATTATCGAGCGGGAAAGAGGGGGATAGTGCGGAAGAGACGGCAAAACCGAAAGATTCCTCGTTGATTTTGCATTATGAAATTCGCGGACCATTCTTCTTTGGTGCGGCGCGAAAAGCGATTGAATCTCTTGATCGATTGCCACACATTAACCGCGAAATTGAGGTGATGATTATCTATCTCGATGAGGTGCCGCTCATTGACTTAACCGGCCTTATTGCACTGAAATCGATGATCGATCGACTCCACGCGAAAGGGATTCGCGTGATCTTATCAGGGCTTAATAATGAAACGAAAGCAGTGCTTGGTAAGGCAGGGCTGTCGCCGAAAAAGCAAGATGGACTCGATTGGGTACAAACTCGCGACGAAGCGATGGAGCTTGCACTCAGTCTGTGCGAGCATTGCATCGACCCCGAAGCGGAAGAGGATGCTCAATAATCTGATTAAAAATAGAGGCTCGATGGGAGGTTAATTCACTCTCATCGAGCTTTTTTATGCGCGAGATAGTGAGATCGTTACCGATTAACCGAGGTGACTTTTAGACCCTTTTGCCGGCGCGTTGATCGTCATCGTATTGAGCCCTTCAACAATGGTGCACTCATCGATGGTGTGATTGCTCATGCAACTTGATTGGAGTGTGGCGAGCGTCTCTTTGAGGATTTTAAGCTCG
>JAAZCI010000125.1 GCA_012513365.1 Lysobacteraceae bacterium | reverse complement strand
CGAAGACGCAAAAGAGTTTGTTGAAGCATTTTTCGAAGAAATTCGTGAATCACTCGCATCGGGTGAGCCTGTAAAATTATCAGGTTTCGGAAGCTTTGAATTACGTGATAAAGCTGAACGTCCTGGTCGTAACCCCAAAACAGGGGAAGAGATTCCAATTTCTGCACGCCGTGTAGTTACTTTCCGCGCAGGTCAAAAACTTCGTGCGAAAATGGAAGAGCTCAGCGAGCGTAAATAAGTAAATTTTCAAAACGGTTTGATTAATTCAATCAGCCGATAAAATGTATAACAGAAGCCTTGATCCGCGACACTTGTGGGTTCAAGGCTTTTTTATGGGCGCTTGAAAAAGGATTCCCAAAATAATTTAGGTAAAAATCGGCGGGCGATATCAGACTTTTGTGAGATCGATTCGGCGAAGTAGGGCGCTTTAGGATAAAATAGAGCGTTATTGTTTTATATGCCTGATGGTCGCTCGGTTGGTGTCAGGATAGATCCACGCTAAAAATATCAATTCAGTATGAAAAAATCTCTCTTTCGCTCACTCTTTACCGTGAGTGCGTTTACCTTTCTCTCACGCATTATGGGGCTTGTGCGCGACATTGTCTTTGCGAGCTTTTTCGGCGCGTCGCTCTATATGGATGCCTTTAGTGTTGCGTTTCGAATCCCGAATCTCTTTCGCCGTTTTTTTGGGGAAGGGGCGTTTAACCAAGCTTTTGTGCCGGTCTTTAGTGAATATCGCATTAAAAAAGAGCGGGCTGAATTAAAGCTTTTTTTAGCGGAGATTAGCGGGACGCTCGGGATTGTTTTATTGCTGATTGCGGTGGTCGGCGTGCTCGCTTCCCCGCTTGTGGTGATGCTCTTTGCTTCGGGCTTTATGAGCGATGCGTACGTGTTTGAGATCACCAATAATCTGCTTAAATGGATGCTTCCGTATCTCTTTTTTATCTGCATGACGGCGATGTATTCAAGTACGCTTAATGCGCTCGATAAATTTGCGGTGCCGGCGGGCGTGCCCATTTTGCTCAATATCTGTTTAATTGGCGGAGCCTTTTTAAGCTCGCTTGCCGATGAGCCGATCTATGTGCTCGGATACGCGGTCTTTTTAGCGGGGATTGTGCAGTTACTCACGGTGTTTTACGCCGTTTATCGGGAAGGGCTGATTGCTCGTCCGCGAGTGGCATTTAAATCGAAAGGCGTGCGCACGGTGATGTTTTTGATGATCCCGGCGATTATTGGTTCTTCGAGCAGTCAGATCAATATTTTAATCAATACTCAGCTCGCCTCTCGCTTGGAAACGGGAAGCATTACCTGGCTCTATTATTCCGATCGCTTGGTTGAGTTTGCGATTGGTACTTTTGCTGTTGCGCTCGGTACGGTGGTGCTTCCGCGCCTATCACAGCTCAATGCGAAAGAGGATTATAAAAGCCTCGGGCAGACGATCGATTGGGGCTTAACCCTTGCGCTTGTGATCGGTTTACCCGCGACGATTGCGCTTGTCATTTTGGCGGAACCGCTCCTTGCGCTTCTCTTTATGCGCGGTGCTTTTACCGTTAATGATGTGATGATGGCCTCCCGCAGTTTAGTCACCTACGCGCTTAGTATTCCCGCCTTCTTTTTGATTCGCGTCTTGGCACCGGTATTTTTTTCGCGGCAAGATACGAAAACGCCGGTCAAATATAGTCTCATTGCGATCGCGACTAATATTATTTTGCAGTTTATCTTGGTGCAGCATCTTCAGCATGCGGGGCTTGCGCTCTCGTCAGCCATTGCGGCGTGGGTCAATGCGGGGTTACTCATGATGGGGATTGTCTCACAAGGCATTCACAATTTTAGCGGTTTGATGCGCTTTAGAAGTTTAGCGATTTTACCGGCGAATGTACTCTTAATTGCAGGATTAATGTGGGTGGCATCGTTCAGCGCTTTTTGGTTTGAGGCAGGATTAATGATGCGCTTTAGTGTGATGATGAGCGTGGTTGTTGTGGCGGTTGTGGGCTATTTTGCACTCATTCATCTAAGTGGCCTTAAACTGCAAACTTTAAAAGAACCGGATCGATTTATTTAACTCCCATAAAAAAGCCCGCATCTTGTTTTAAGAGCGGGCTTTTTTTATGGGCGAAGAAGATTGTTTATAGAACGGCTTTCCCGCCTTTCGGGTGTTTTTT
>JAAZCI010000012.1 GCA_012513365.1 Lysobacteraceae bacterium | reverse complement strand
TAGAGAAGAGATGAGAAAAGATATTGCTGAATATATACGGTATTACAATTTAAAGCGTCTTCATACATATAACGGGAACATGAGTCCTGTTGAGTATGAGAATTATAAAGTGAATGTGTCCACTGCGGCTTGACCAGAACACTCTCTTTTTGCAGAGCAGATCCGAAAAAAACAAGCAAGCTACCCCTTCTTGGAAATTACTGGGGAGCTCGCTTCTGGCAAATCAACACTAATACAATTTCTCTGCAAATTATCAGGCAGGCTACATAACCATGAAGGTATCAATCCAGAAACCTCTTCAGACCCGGCCGTTTCTCGATCATTGGAGCAAGTGTCTAATTTACCCGTAATTTATTTGGAGGGCGATACTGGAACCCCTTACTCTTATCAAACTCAGAAGTGGCTTGAAGAGAGTAAAGTTTTATATAACGGACATGCTCATAGACATCGTGGCATTAAAAATAATAATGTTGATACTCTAGAATTGCCTTTTCGAGGCGCGCTCATGTTTTCACAAAATGCGTCAATTAATGCCAGTAAGGCGGTTCTTTCTCGGATTATTTATATTCATTTTGATCTTTCACACCACACAGAAGCAGGACGAATAGCTGCTAAAAAAATTGAACGCTATCAAACAAGCGATATTTCTAATTTTACACACCATGCGATTACTCATGAAAACGAGATTCTATCGCTCTTTGAAGATCGGTACGAAGCTCATTATACTGCCCTTTCGAAAGTAAAAGGCATTCAGCTTTCTAGAATTATCCACAATCATGCTCAGCTTCTGTCTCTGCTCGATGCACTCTCCAAACTACTCCACTTGCCTATTGATATTAAGAATCAAACTGAAAAATACATTGTTGATATCGCAATTGAGAGAGAAAAATCCTTACAAGGTGAAAACCACATGATTGATGAGTTCTGGCATACCTATGAATTTTTAGCTTCTCAGTCTAATGTGATTAATCATTTTCCTGCTAATAAAAACTGTATTGCTATTAACCTAAATCAGTTTTATGAGGTTGCTCGAGCAAAACGTCAAAGCTTACCCAGGATTAACATAATTAGACGATTACTAACGCTTTCAAAGCACTATAAATTTATTGAAAATAAATCGATTAAATCAATACATTCCCCTGTAGGCTCTTCCAAAAGAATACGATGCTACATATTCCAACGCCCTAAAGATGAAAATGATAAAGAAAATGACAATGAAATGGAGGTACACTCATGAGTCTTGACAAAAAACTCGAAAATCTCATATTAAATGCCATGAAAGAAGCGACAAGTTCGCTAGAAGAAAAGATCGATCATCTTCATGTGACATTCACTAAAAAAGAACTATTGACAAGTCAACGCTCAATCAATGCTAGAGAGGCCTCCAGTATGCTAGGTGTTTCAAGATCACATTTTAATCAAGCCATAAAATTCCGTTCTGACTTCCCTAAACCTATCAATAAATCAGGACACCCTCGCTGGGATTATAACGAAGTTAATAAATGGCGACTCTCTCAACAATAAGAGAAGCTCTATTCAATATAAAAAAGCATGGATACCCATATACCCATGCTTTTTGTTTTTACGGTGATTTTATATTCCATTTTCGATAAAAATAATCAGCGTATATCTTTATAGAATCGACACGTCAACAGAACATGTTTAAAAAATCGAGAGAAATCGACACATTTTTATAATATAGCTACACGCTTTTAATCAAACATATGAATATCAAATATTTACTAAATATCTCTATTACCACATTTTGACTTTATAAATTCAAACATTGGACGGAAAATTTCGAAAGAAGATTTATCTAATGTTGGAATATAATTTTTAGCAAATTGGATCTTATTCGTGCAGAGTTTGATTAGATTTCCTGCTGCTGCTTCTTCATTTCTAAAGTGATCACTCTCTTCATGATAAAAAAGATGCTCAATCTCACACAGTGAGTTTTGTTTAAATGTTGAACCATCAGTTTTTATTACCTGCTTCTTTATCTGATCAGTATCCGGGACAGGCATTAAAATAAGATAAGCGTCAATTTTGGAATTGCCTGTAAACTGCTTGATGTATCCTTTATAGGGATCATCCTTAATCAGATCACCTTTAACTCCATTCCAAGAGTTGTACGCTTCATCGAAATCAAAAAGAGCAAAGAAGATCTGCCCTTCCATCTCTTTGGCAAGTCCATCATCTTTTAAAAGATGCCCCATAAATCGATGCCCAAAAGCAAATAGTAAATGAAATGGCATAATTTCATCTTGATATAGTTTGTACCACGCTTCTTTAATAATAAAGGAGTCAGTTATTCCTTCTGTGAGAAAAATTGGTTTATCATTCAACTGAATATTATTGACAATGGAGAGCAAGTGAATTCTTTCTGCATGTTCAAGTAATTGCCCACTCAAGTTTTCAACTGCCTTACGTTTTTCAATCAGCGATATCTCACTCATTCCTTTATCATTAGTATCAATATAATAAATTAAAGGCTTTGGAGCAGGATGATTGATCATCGTTATCGCGCTATGGCTGCTCATTAAAATATGATTACCTTGTTGAGCCTCATCAGAGATTTCTCTGATTTGATCAAGGAATTGATATTGCCATTCAGTATGGAGAAAAGAATCAGGCTCATCTAATAGCATTAATGTCTGTTGATCTTTAAATATTTCGGTTAAAGCAAAAATATAGAGGGATTGAAGCTGTCCATCGCTAAAACCTTTACTATTAATGACTTCTCCACTATTTAATTGCAGATCAAAAGAGAGTGATTTAAACATCCCTAATAATCTTAGAGAACTAAATGCTTCAAAAATCTCAAAAGGAGAATAGATGCTTAATTTATCCTTTAATTTCTGCATATCGGAATAGATAGACCATTCTTCCTTCTCCTCTTGATATCCCTCTGTCCGGATCACCGAATCATCTAAATTAGCCTCTACAAATAATTTTAAAAAATCTTTTAGTTTGCCTCGAAGAGACCAAAAGTGAGTCTCCTCATCTAAGCGATCAATTGGAGGATCTGAAGAGTACGTAGGACCAAACGTTATAGAACCATCATAACGCCTAGAGCCATTATGACGGTTATTAATGGAATGTGTATAAAATGGTTTTTTCAGTGTTAAATGAAGAACACTCTCAAGATTTTTTATGCCTAAATGATTTAACAGATATGCTTTTGTAGTTAGATCTTCTTTTTGAAGAAGAATTGCGAGAAGAATTATATTAATATCTGTCGCATCTATTCCAAAAAGTCTCATATCAGAAAAGATATAGTCAAAATCACGTTCAAAACCAGGGCTATCAGAATCTGCCTTTAAGGCATCTCGGCGATCTAACTCTGCATCTTGATAAGTTCTTTGAAGAAATTTATATGATTCAGATAAAATTGCTTCAGCGCTTTGGGAATGCCCTGAGTAATAAAAAATAATTTTGTCAGGCAGAGAGGATTGAATAGAGGTGTTGTTTTCAATATTCTGCGAATGAATTTTTCCGGACCTTGAGCTAAATAAGAGATCTTTCTCACCTAATTGATACTCAATTTCATAATCAAATTCAATCGGTGTGCTTTCACCCTGTCGAAACTCAGAAAGATGCTTAAATATAAGAGCAATTGCCTCAAAGAGATTCGATTTCCCTGAGGCATTTTTTCCGACAAAGATCTCAAGAAAATTACCCTCTTTGAGTTCGAGGGTAAAATCCTTGAGGTTTTTATAGTCACTTATCCAGACTCGTTTTAAACGCATTACTCCCTTCGCCTTCTATGCCACTGTTGCTACTAATGAGTCGGTGAGCTCTCCACTAACCTGCGTACGCTCTTTGATTTTTTCCTCCAGTTGATCACAAAATTCCATTAGTTGATCAAGTTTTTCAACAATGCGTTTTTGTTCTACAAGAGAAGACGGGTAAGTAATATCAAGTTGATAAACCTCATTTCGATTGATTCCTGGCTTTATTCCTTTTGCCATTTTAGGTAAATTTAAACTTAACAACAAATTATAACAATAAGTTAAGCTCATCTCAGAAAAAGGGAGTACATAAAATGTTACATCACTAGGATATGCAGGTCCCTTAATAAATTTAAGGGCACCGGCGCTACCTTTTCTTCCAATAATTATACATTTATTGTCCACGAGTGCTTTTTTTGCAAAATATGGAAGAGCACCATTAGCACCATATACTGGCACCCCTGTATTTAGACGCTCCATTTTTGGAACCCCCTTTCCGTACTCAAAGGTAATTATGTCCCCTACCTTTGAATTTAACCAATTATTTTTATTTGTTTTAATTAGCTGGCCAGTTACCGCTAATTGCAACAGCGTTCCCCGTAAACGTTCAACCGCGCTTTCCGTTTGATAGAGCGATTCAAAATGGCGCTCCATAAATTGCCATGTCGTGATTTTCTCCTGAGCACTTTCGGCGTTTAAAAGATGATGCTCGGTGGAATGAATTAAGCGTTCATGGAGATCCGATTTATTCGCCAGGTCTTGCTCTAATTGGTCGCAGTACGCCATCAATTGATCTAGCTTTTCAACAATGCGTTGTTGTTCTTCAATTGGGGGAAGTGCAATAAGGATTGTTGAAAAACGCCCTATAGATACACCTCCGATTATGCCAGTTAATCGTTCGGAGAACATTTTTTGAAAATATGGAGTTAAATAGGTATATAGAAGAAATTTTGCTGATATTCCCCCATATTCATCTAAAGCAAATAACTTATTTCCAAAACATACTGCTCTGTCAGTTAATCCACATTTTTTTCCTGCACTGCCACCTTCAGAACAAATTAATACAGTATTTTTAGGGACGGTTTTAAATTTAGATAAATCGCTATCAGGAATGGCTACGCCATTATTGTAATCTATAGGATCAAGTCCATATCCAACATCTTTTGTGGCAATATAAGGTGTGCCTTTTATATTGGTATATTTATTATTACGGACAGATGCATTTATACTGTCCCCATTAAATAAATTGCCGATATTTCCGATCCGAATCCAAATCCAAGTCTTAGAAACTTCAAAAGGAATCTCCTCTTCGGTAATCTCGGGAAGGGCTTTTTGCCGGCGGATCTTTTTGGCTTTAATTAATGCTTTCCGCTCTTCTTCAATCTCCGCCAGTAAGGTTTCTACGGGCGTATCGCTCGGTAATTGCTCGGTCAGTTTACCTTGCATGGCAAGCGTTAAAATTAGCTCGCGCAATTTAGGAATTCCAATGGAGGAGATAAACGCAGGCTCAAATAGTTTTTCTAATTGCTCTTTGGTGGTCATCCTTATTTCTCCATTGCCTTCATCAGTTCCGCTTTTAACATCGCTTGAGTTTTGTTGATCGCTTCATTAATGGCAGTGAGCTCTGCAAAGAGCGCCTCTGGGGTCTCAAGATGCTCTTCATAGACATAAGGATTTTTAAAATCGAGATTGTAGTTTTTCGCTTTAATCTCATCAATACTGACTTTCCACGCATATTCAACAAAATCACTATTTTCTCGATCATTCCACCACGCTTTTTCGCGGTCAAACTCCTCAATGGTTAATGGGCGAGTACGCGAATAGGATTTATAACCTTCCGGGTAAGGATGCTCAAAAAACCAAATCTCTTTAGTACCTTTGGCACTCCGCTCAAAAAAGAGTATATTAGTGGCAATACTGGTATAAGGACTAAAAACCCCATTGGGCAGACGGACAATGGTATGAAGATTAAAATCGCGAAGTAACTCTTCTTTTATGGTTGTTTTTACCCCTTCACCAAAGAGAAAACCATCAGGCAAAACCACGGCAGCTCGTCCCGTATCACGCTTTAAAAGATTCATAATGAGCGCCATAAAAAGATCCGCGGTTTCACGTGTTTGGAATTTCTTCGGCATATTGCTCTCAATCCCATCCTCCTCAACTCCACCAAAGGGAGGATTGGTAATAATAATATCTTTACGATCTTTATCTGTATAACTGATATAAGGGCGTGCTAAGGTATTATCAAGCCTAATGTTAACCGGGGTGTCAATTCCATGAAGCATCATGTTGGTGACGGCCAACATATGAGGTAGAGGCTTTTTCTCTACACCATGAATATTTTTTTGGAGGTTCCCATAATCCTTAGTGGATTTAGGATCAAGATGATTAATCGCGCAGGTTAAAAACCCACCCGTTCCACAAGCAGGGTCTAAAATTGACTCCCCAATTTTAGGATCCACCATATCCACAATAAATTGAGTCACAGCTCGCGGTGTATAATATTCTCCCGCATTTCCTGCCGATTGAAGATCCGCTAAGATCTGCTCATAAATATCATTAAAAATGTGGCGATCTTCACTTGAATGAAAATTGAGATCACTCTCAATTACATTAATCACTTGGCGAAGTAATGTGCCCGATTTCATATAGTTATAAGCATCAGAAAACATATTACCAACAACACGGCCTTGCGCCGAAACGCCCTCTTTCTCTGCCAGTGTTTTAAGCGATGGAAAAAGATCTTGATTCACAAAGTTAAGAAGATCCTCTCCTGTCATTCCTTCGGAATCTTTTGCCCAGTTACGCCAACGTAAACGATCATTAAGTGGTGTTTTATAATTAGAATTCGCAAACTCCCACTCATCTTCTTTAGCATCAAAGATTTTAAGGAAAATAATCCACACCATTTGACTAATTCGTTGAGCATCACCATCAACACCCACATCCTTGCGCATAATATCTTGAATACGTTTGATTAAATTACGTAATGACATGAAAATCCTTTCTTATTAAAGTTGAGTTATTTAGTAATTAAGCACTATTGGTAGAGGGATTGGCTCAACTGTTTGATTGCCGCATGATATTGTTGCGAACCACCAAAGCTTTCGGCGAGTTCCATCATCGTTCCCATCTCATTAAATGGGGCAAGATTAAGAATCCTTTGATCCTCTATTTCACGAATACCATTTTCTGCATATTTATCTAACAGAGCATCCAGCACCTTTTTAGCCTTCTCTCCATATTGCGTAAAGTAGTTTTTCTTACGCACATTATTTGCACGTTCTTTACGAGTCAAAGGAGGTTGATCCCACACGATATGACAGATAAGATCAAAAGGATCAAGATTGCGTCCCACAACATCTTGTAAAGGCTTTAATAGCAAACCTTGCTCCTCAAGGGCGTCTATAATAGCAGTTTTCCGGCCATCGCTGTGCCAATATTTCAAAAACTCATCGAGTGTTTTATACTCACCTAAAATTGTTTTTTTAGTGTAATCCGTTAAGGATTCTGTTATTTGTTTTCCGTCAGCATCAAAATATTGAACTCGTTCTGCTAATACTTTTACTTCAACATTATTAACATGGTAGATATAACGCTTTTCTTTTTCATCATCATAAGGAAAATCAGGATCTCCCAGATCATCAATAATAGGAGAATCAATCTCATCTGATGAGAAATCATCTGGATTAGGAGAATTAATGAGCTCATCATCAGGCGGAGTGATGGGCTCATCTCCTTTGGGCTCATAAATCTGAATCGGTTCCCCATCAAAATCAGGATCAGAAAAAAGACGTGTTGCCCCTTTAAAATCCATAATGGTAAATGAGAATTTATTAAATTCTTCATTAATCCGGGTACCACGCCCAATAATCTGCTTAAATTCCGTCATGGAGTTAATCGTTTGATCAAGAACAATTAGCTTACAGGTCTGCGCATCAACGCCCGTTGTCATTAATTTGGAAGTAGTGACGATCACAGGATAACGAGATTCAGGATGAATAAAATTATCAAGCTCTGCTTTGCCTTCAGCATTATCTCCCGTAATCTGCATAATGTAACGAGCATCTTTCCTGCTCTCTTCCTGAGCCTCATTAATCAAGGCTTGACGCATGCGAGCAGCATGATCAATGTTTTCACAAAAAATAATCGTCTTATCATAACGATAAGTATTATTAAGGTATTCAATCACCTTTTTTGCCACAATTTCAGTTCGCTGATCTAAAATTAGATTACGATCAAAATCTTTTTGATTATAGATGCGATCTTCAATCTCGATACCATATTTATCCGTCATCCCCTTATCCGGGCGCCAACCTTGCAAGTCTCGATCTAAATCAACACGAATCACACGGTAAGGTGCGAGGAATCCATCATTAATTCCTTGACGTAAAGAGTAGTTATAAATAGGATCACCAAAATAATCTATGTTAGAAACATCTTTTGTCTCTTTAGGTGTCTCAGTTAAACCTATCTGAGTGGCAGAATCAAAATACTCTAAAATATCTCGCCATTTAGACTCCTCTTTCGCACTACCTCGGTGACACTCATCAATAATTATAAGGTCAAAAAAGTCTTTGGAAAACTCTTTATAAATATTGCTAAACTCATGATTCCCAGAAACTGCTTGATAGAGTGCAAGGTAAACTTGATATGAAGGATCCGCTTTTCGATTTGTAATCTTAGTCATGATTTTTTCATCACCGCTATTAAAAGGGCGAAAATCATTCGTCATAGTTTGATCAACCAAAATATTGCGATCTGCCAAAAACAAGATCCGCTTCTTCACACCGGAGCGCCATAAGCGCCAAATAATCTGAAATGCAGTAAAAGTCTTTCCTGTTCCCGTTGCCATCACTAAAAGAAGACGTTTTTTGCCTTGAGCAATGGCTTCTAAGGTTTTATTGATTGCCGTTAATTGATAATAACGAGGGGACTTCCCTTCTTCTGAACGATAATAATCCTCAGTGATAATCGGCTTTTTAGCAGGAATAATCTGCTTATAAAGCAAGTATTTCTCAAATAGTACTTCTGGAGATGGGAACTCATCGAGCGAGATCTCTCGCTCTATTTTCTCTCCTCTATTTTCATCTGCCGTTAAATCTCGAAAGATAAAACCATCCCCATTACTACTGAAAATAAAGGGAATATCAAGCATACTAGCGTAATCAATGGCTTGTTGCATTCCAGCTTGGATAGAATGAGTATTGTCTTTTGCTTCAACAACTGCTAGTGGAATATTAGGCTTATAAAAAAGAATATAATCCGCTATGCGACGGCTTCTTTTATCTCTTTTATGGTGAGAACCAACAAAAACAATTCTTCCTTTTGTGAGCTGGTATTCTTCACGAATTTGACTGTCTCCCCACCCCGCCTTTTGAATAGCCGGAGTAATATATCGAGTACGAATTTCCTGCTCAGTAAGATTTTTCATAGATTACTCTCACTTATACTTTATTAAAAACATTCAATATTTATATATAAATTTATTATAATCACATGGATATGTATAAACAATAGTGAGTACAAAGCTTTATCGAGACAAACATGGAGTCTATTTACCAATTAACTCAACCACACAACACATCCATTTGATTCATATAGATAAACTCTATTTGATGGAAAAAAATATTGTTTAAATCAGCTATGCAATTGATGTACTTTATGGATAAATTTAAAGGGATCAATCGGCTGATCAATTTGAGGAGGGATTTTAAAATCTTCGGCATTTTATGCTGGACAACAAAAAAGCCCTTTAAAATCAAGGGCTTCCGTGTTTTATGTGGTGGACATAGGTAGATTCGAACTACCGACCCCAACATTATGAGTGTTGTGCTCTAACCAACTGAGCTATATGTCCGTTGAACTGATGTGTATTCTAGGGGGTAATGCCTTTTCTGTCAAACTTTTTTTACCATATGATTACAAGTTGAGCACTTATCTCTTTTATTGCGGATAACCACTTGTTTTAATGCAATCTAACGGAGTTTACGGTGCGGTTATTTAGGGGGTATTTGCATGAGATTAATAAAAGTTTAATAAAAAACTGCACGGAATTGGTGAACATTTATTCAAAATGAAGCAAAATTTTCTCCTCCTAAATTTTTCTTCTCTCCCACCTCTAAAATTGAGGGTTTTCCGTCGCCCTCTTGTTACTTTGATGGGTTAGTGCTAAAACTATTTGTATAACAATAAATATCAAACGCATCGAG
>JAAZCI010000124.1 GCA_012513365.1 Lysobacteraceae bacterium | reverse complement strand
GATTGAATAAAAAGCGTCGTTAATGGCGCTTTTTTTATGGCACAATATTGGCACGATAATATAGGTAAAGTCGATCCGGGAGGAACCATGGTGACCACAAACGAGCTTCCATATCCAAATGAGGCTGAACTTGCGCATACAACCAAGATGGCGCGTTTTTTAGTATCTTATATTCAAGAAAAGGGCGGGCAGATCTCGTTTGCCGATTTTTTCGAGCAGGCGCTCTATCACGAAGCGTATGGTTATTACACCGGCGCGCTCCCAATTTTTGGTACCGAAGGGGACTTCATTACCGCACCGCTCGTTTCACCTTTTTTTAGCTATGGGCTCGCCAATCAAGTGATTGAGGTGGCGGAGAATCTCGGGGGCGTATACGATATTTTAGAGATTGGCGCCGGAAGTGGGGTGATGGCCTCGGATGTGTTAACTCATCTTAAAAAGCACGATTGTTTACCTCAAAAATATCTCATTTTAGAACGTTCTCCTCATCTTAAAGGCGAACAACATGCTCATCTGTTAAAAACTCACCCTGATCTCATCGATCGAATTGAGTGGATTGATGAGGCGCCAAGTGAGAGTTGGCGGGGCGTTCTGCTTGCTAATGAAGTGATCGATGCGCTCCCGGTAGAGCGGTTTCGCTTTGAAAATGGCAAGCCATATTATGTCGATGTGGCGCTCAATATTGATCAAGCGAATGAATCGGTTTCACTTACGCCAACGCTGCGTGAAAGCGATGAAGCGCTTAATCAATTTATCGCCGAACTTGCCGAATACGAGATCACCTTTAACGATGGATTTGAGAGTGAATATTGCCCGCTTTTACACGATTGGCTTCCGGAAGTAACAAAAACGCTTACTGAAGGGGTGGCACTCTTTATCGATTATGGTTATGACGAGGCAGAATATTATCGCCCCGAGCGCAAAACGGGAACGCTTATTGCCCACTATAAACATCATGCTCATGAAGATTTTTATCTCTATCCGGGTCTGCAGGATTTAACGGCGAACGTTAATTTCACGCAAGTGGCAATGATTGCGGAAGCGGCGGGAATGGATGTGCTGGGCTACACGACGCAAAACTTCTTCCTCTTTGGTAATCAGCTTGAAACACTCCTAACTGAGGCAAAAGCGAATACGCCCGATGAAGTGGAGTGGTATCGAATTTCCCAAGGCGTGCAAGAGGTAGTACTTCCGAATGCGATGGGCGAGCGCTTTAAAGTGATGGCGCTTGGGCGAAATTATGAGCATGACTTGCAAGGATTTTCGCTCGCGGAGTATTCCTATCAGCTCTAAATTAGCCATCTAGGCATTAAAAACCGCCATAACAATGACTGTAGGCGGTTGCTTTTATCTTTTCTGTTTAGTTTATATAGTTTATAACTACGCTTTCGTCTCTTCTGTGAGTGGGAAAAAGAGTCCGAGCGCATTACGATCTTCCACCGCTAAAATTGCGAAGGTACGGCAGAGCGAATCGGTGGGCATGGTTTCAATGCCGATCCCTTTTTGATAGAAAAAAGTCTGCCATTTGGGATCTAAAAATGCCATTTTATTCCCGGTGCCGATTAAAATTAACGTTGGTTTGAGCGCAAGCCACTTCTCAAAGTGCGCTTCGGTCAGCTCATCAAAGGATTCTGGCAAAAGATCGGTATAGACCGACTCATTTAAAATGCCGATGGCACTATTATGAAATTCACGACCATCCGTTAAATAGAAATATTGGCGATCGTAACGGCGAATATGTAGGTTATCCGTCACTTCTCGTTGTAAATTACTAGGGGTAAAACCATCCATAATTACTGTTTCGCTTTCTCAATAAGATTAAAAAAGTCCGCTTCATCGCGCGCAAAATAGACCTCTTCTGCACATAAGGTAATGCCGAAACGTTCGGCGATCGATTCATAAAGCGATAAGCGGTGCTCAATGAGGCGGGGGAAAACCCAGATCGCAAAGGCGCTCGGGTCGATCTCGCGTTCGCTCGCAAGATTATTTGCCTCACAATATTGTTTGATGACGTCCATTAAAAAGGGCGCTTGATAATAGAGGGGTTTGGGGTGGGTTTGGGCGCGTTCAATCACCTTTTCCTGCATGCGATCGCTCGCTTTTAGATAGATGAGAAGGGTCTCTTCACCAAGAGTTTTTGAAAGATCATCATCGCCAAGCTCACAAAAACTGCCGCTCAGATCGGCAATAAAATTAGGGTATTGATAGATCCGTTTCGCGCGGGTCATAAAATCGAGGACATCGTACGAGGCGTTAATCTCAGCGATGCGGTGCTTTTCCAGACGTTCTAAAAAATCCTCTAAGAGCGCGCCGCCTTTTTCAAGCGCGCCTACCATACCTAAATAGATCGACAGCGGCTGAAGATTATCAAAGGTGAGATTGGATTTAATCGAGATCGAATGATTGTAGAGCAGTTTCCGCAGAACATCGCTCTTCATCGCCTCAAGTTTGAAAAAATCATTGATCTCTTCATCTAAATAGCGGGTGCCGATGCGATAATCGATCGAGTAGTGAAACCAGCGCTCGCGGGGGAGTTTTTTAGAGAGGTGGGTTTTGCCCACACCGCTCATTCCCATCAGTGAAATGTGTTTATCGGGCGCGTTTAAAAAAGAATCGATTAATGTCGCTTTATCCATGGTATGTGTCGATCTCGATCGAAAAATGATGAAAATAAAAGAGCCGTTTTAGGGCATCAATCCCTATAAACGCTCTGCGAATAATATTTAATTATATTTTTAATGAGAGGGGCGTAACCATCAATCTCCCCGATCGTTGCCCTTTTTTCTCTCTATCTCTTGAGTGTACCAAAAAATGAAAAACTCGGCACGCTAAGAGTTCTATATTTAGCCCTTTTTGAGTGCGATAACAAGTTGATTTTCACTTTGTTTGCCGTTT
>JAAZCI010000123.1 GCA_012513365.1 Lysobacteraceae bacterium | reverse complement strand
GATCTACCATTTAACGCCAATTTTACGCAGTGAAATGCTCAACACCGATAAACCCTCGGGAAGCGCAAACGGTGGATTGAATGCCCTATTAAAACGCATGGTGATCAATCTTGGCGAACCACGTTTAGGGATTGAAGGCTATCCGGCGGAAGGCGGGCTATATAAGATTTTATTAGAAGATACCGGGCTCTATGGGGAAAATGCCTGTGGCGATCTTGACTTTACCGATCCCGATCCAGAAAAGCCTTATCGATTACCGGAGCTTTGGCGCGATACCGATGCCTTTTTATCCTCGCGTGATGGTGAGTTTACCCTAGCGGAGCTCCATCAATTTTGGCAGGCGGCGCCCTATGGCATTAAACAGGGATTACTCTCGTTTTTAACGCTCTCGTATCTGCTCACCCGTCGCGGATATGTTGCGTCTTATATCGATAATACTTACCTCACCGAGATTGATGATCTCTTTGTGGATTATCTGACTAAAAGTGCAAAAAATATTGCGTTTCGTTTTGTGCCGCAAACCGATGCCTATAAAGCATTTTTAGATCGCCTCATTGAGACGATGAAGCGAGCGAAGGTAAAAGGCAGTTATCAATATACGCGCTCACCGCTTGAGATCTCCCGCTCGCTCGTGAAAATGCTCTTTGATCTTAACGAATGGGTGCATCGTACAAAACAGTTTGATAAAAAGACGACGCTACTGCGCGAAGCCTTAAAACAGGCTCGCGATCCGCACCACCTAATTTTTGATGAGATGACGACGATTTTCGGCCTTAATGGCGATGATGCCGAGGGCTTTTCAGCACTGGAAAGCTCGCTCGTTGCCCTGCAAACGGCCTATCCTGCGATGCTAAAAACGCTTAAAGAGGCGCTCTATAGCGAACTACAAATTTCGGTTAAGGGAAGTCAAGCGGGTCAAGCTGGGCAAGAGGATCAACCGGATCTCTTTGCCGAAGCGACTCAAAACAAAGCCGATCTTAATGAGACCGATTTTAATGAGATTCAAGCTCGCGCGGAGAGCGTACATAACTCAAGTGGGGATTTTAGAATCGATGCCCTTGCGGCACGGCTTAAAAATTACCGCGGCACACAGCAAGACCTTGAGGGGATTTTAGGATTAGCGGCGAATAAACCGACCTACGACTGGATCGATAAGGATGTGGAGCGCGCAACGATCGAGCTTGCCTCCCTTTGCCGTGGTTTTAAACGAGCGGAACTCTTCTCCCATCTTAAAGGGAAAAAATCCCATCGTCATTCGGTGGCGGTAATCTCCTCTTTTGCCGGAGAAGATGCCATCAATGAAGCCTCCTTTGAGTTTTTAGAGAGCGATCAAGCGGCGATCGATCAGCTTAAAAAGACGCTCGATCACACCTTAAATAAAGCGCTGGATAAAGGCTCAAACAACCAAAATCGCCCTGAACTTGTGCTCGCGGCCCTTGCTCAGCTTAGCGAGATCTACATCAATAAATTAAAGGAGAAATAATCATGACTAAAGAGAAACATGTATTAGGCATCTCAGGCGGAAAAGACAGCGCCGCCCTTGCGATCTATATGCGGGACAACTATCCCGAGCTTGATATTGATTATTTCTTCACCGATACCGGGAAAGAGCTGCCGGAGGTGTACGACTATTTAAGTAAGCTTGAGGGCTATCTCGGCAAGCCCATTTCTCGCATCAATCCTGATCGCGATTTTGATTTCTGGCTGATGCAACACAATAATTTTCTCCCCTCGCCACAAGCAAGATGGTGCACCATTCAGATGAAACTTCGTCCCTTTGAAGAGTGGGTTAAAACCTTTCTCGATGAGGGCTATACCGTCTATTCCTATGTGGCGATCCGTTCGGATGAGGAGTACCGCACGGGTTATCTCTCAAATGATGAAAACCTGAAAATTAAACTTCCCTTTCGTGACGATGGCATCGATAAACAGGGAGTGCTCAATATCCTTGAATTTTCATGCCTTGGGCTTC
>JAAZCI010000011.1 GCA_012513365.1 Lysobacteraceae bacterium | reverse complement strand
TTTTCCTGAAGCCGGCGAAGGGCAGGTGCGCCATGTGATTGAGCTTCCCGCACTCCCTGATGAATACACGGCAAAAGTGGAATTATTGGTGGGTAAAACGATTGAAACCGATTGTAATCACCACTTTTTTGGCGGTGAAATGACTGAGAAAACCGTTGAAGGATTTGGCTATAACTATTATGAAGTGTCTGAATTAAAAGGCCCGATGAGTACCTTAATGGCCTGTGCCGATGCTGATAAAAAGCAGGAGTTTGTAACGCTTCAAGGGCAAGATCTCGTACGCTATAACAGCCGTCTTCCGATTGTGGTCTATACCCCTGAAGGTACTGAAGTGAAATATCGCATCTGGCAAGCGAATGTGCTTGTTCACGATGCTGAGCAGAAATAATTAATCTTGTGTGAGGAAGGTAAAAACGTCCTCATAAATGAGATCATTATTGACAATATAACTTCCATGATCATGACCTTTGATGATGGTTAGCTCGCTATGAGGTAGTGCGCCGACGATCCGCTCAAAGGTCATTGGTTTGTAAAGATCATTTTCAGCGCCGATAACAAGCGTCCGGTTTTGCACTTTTTTAAGTTCATCGGGCGTAATATTGGGCTCGTCCATCATCATTTTATAGAGCGGATCTTGAGTCTTGGTATATAAGATTCGCACATAACGCAGACACGCATCGGTGAGATCATCGGGGGTTAAATTTGGTCCAAGCAGAATGAGCCGATTCAGCCTATTTTGCGCTTTAATCGCCATCAACATCGTTACAATTGAGCCATCACTAAAGCCAAGCATATGCGGGGTTTCAATGTGTAAAACCTCGATAAATTCTAAAATATCATCACGCATCGTTTCATAATGATACTGATCGGTTTTCTCACTCTTTCCATGATTACGGCTATCGATCGCGTAGACAGTAAAATGCTCCGCCAGTTTTTCTGCAAGCGGATCAAAAATCGTTAAATCCTCCCCATTTCCATGCAATAAAATAAGCGGATCGCCCGATCCACGCTTGGTGTAATGCAGCGTTACGCCGTTAACTTTAATTTCCATGATGATTGTGATGATTCCTTTGGTCTTTGTTCTATGATTTTAACTATAGAGATTAGTATACGGGATGTGCTGAGTTAGATAAATCTGATCATGATCGGCGCAAACGTTAATAATATGTGATTTGCTATATCCTACAGATAGTTTGTTGATCATATTAATTTCACTAAGAGGAGTCATCATGGAAAATAGTATTGATAATATTTATCAAGATCTTCGCGAAGGATTTGTTGTGGTCGGATTAACCGGTGCGATAGGAAGCGGGTGTAGCACGATTGCTAAGCTATTATCTGAAGAATTAACCGAGTCAGATATTGAACGATTTGAGTCTCATCTAAACGAGGAGACATTTGATAGCCTTGAACCGTATCGAGCGCGAAAAATAAAGACTTTTATTAAAGAAAGGAAGTGGAAGCCTTTTTATCAAGTAAAGGTGTCCAATTTACTCTTTGCCATTTTATTTGCCCATCGCGAGGCGTATGAGTCGGAAAAGCTACATGTATCCACTTGGTTTTCTGAAACAGAAGATTCAAAGTATCTTGATGTAGAACGTTTATGTCAGACGATTTTGGATCTGATTACCCATGATGATGTGCGTCGACATGACAATACTAAACGCCTTACAGAGCATTTAGAGCGGTTAGATTATGTGATTCAAAACCAAGTTAAAAAATCAAATCAAAATTATACACGTGATTTTCAAGAAATCGGATCATCATTGCGCGAACATGGAGAAGTAATTAATAAGATTCCATTTCAATATACGTCGATGAAGTCGGTAGCGCATGTGTTTCTTATCTCACAATTGATTAATAAGATGATAAAAAAGTTAAAGGCGGAAGGCACAGACTTTTTTGTGATTGATGCGTTACGAAATGTGCATGAAATCAATTTTTTTAAGGCGCGTTATTCCAATTTTTACCTATTTGCGATTCAGGCTGAAAAGGAAGTTCGAAAAATGCGGGTAATGGATGGTTTTTCATTTAATGAAGCGGATTATAACGAAATCGTAGCCAGAGAGACGGAAAAGAAAGGCTTGCATAATCAGGATATTAATCGATGTTTAAGCGGTGGTGATATATTTATTACGAATAATGAACGAGGATGTGATGCCCTTAAATATAACCTACTTAAATATGTCTCATTGATTCGAAAGCCCGGATTATTTACTCCATCAAAAGATGAGCGAAACATGCAGATTGCACTGACTGCGCGTTATAACTCAGGGTGTATTTCTCGGCAAGTCGGTGCTTGTGTGGTCGGGAAAGAGGGGTATGTTCTGGGCATTGGCTGGAATGATGTGCCAGAAGGATCGATTCCCTGTCTTTATCGCTCAGCAAAGACATTATTGTCGGATCATAAAAAGGCCCCAGAGTTTAGTGATTACGAAATAAGTCCAATTTTCACTGAGTATGTTGCGAGTAAGATTCGCTTGAGAGAGGAGCCGTTTTGCTTTAAGGATTTAGAAAATAGTCGCAATGCGGAAGAAAAATTTAAAGCAATTGAGCAAGATCCCAAGTTATCCGGTCTTAATTGTAAGTTAGATCAGGAGCGTTATGATGATCTTATAAAATACTTGGAACAACAATTCACGAAAAACTTTAAAAACCCTACTCGTGAACGAGCCCTTCATGCCGAAGAAAATGCGTTTTTACAATCTTCTAAAGTGGGAGGAGGATCATTAAAGGGTGGCACACTCTACACGACCGATAGCCCTTGCCAACTGTGCGCTAAAAAAGCGATGCAACTGGGGATTGAGCGAATTATCTATATCGATGCATATCCGGATATCTCAAATGCTCAGACGCTATGCTCAGGACCTACAGAAAATCGTCCTATCGTGCATGCCTTTGAAGGGGTGGCGGAGAGTGCATTTATGAAGTTATTTAAGCCGTTAGTTATCATTAAAGATGAAATTGATCTCAAATCTTAAAGGGTGTTAATTCCTGTAAGCCTGTCAATATCATCATTGGCAGGTTTTTTTATTAAACAATATCAGTTGGCGTATATTGGTATTAATAAATTTGAAGTTTATTAAGCTAACGACAAGGACCAAAGATGAAAAAGTTGTGGGGCATTGCGCTGTTATGCGTGGGAATGTTGAGTGGGGTCATGGCGGAGCCGTATACGCCGATTAAGAGTCTTGAAGAGATTTTGTCGATTCGGGAAGAGAGCGGTAAATATTTTGTCAGTTTTGACCTGGATAAATTGCAAGAGGCGGTGCTCAATTTTGAAAAGCATGCGCGTACCTATCCGGTGACGTTTGATTCACGCATGGAACAGCAACAAGCAATTGATGATGTGATTTTGGTGGACATGCTCAGCGTGATCTATCCGTTTAATAACGATATCGGCACATTACAGCTCTTTTTGCGCCTCAATGCGGTGGCCTATAATCTCGATCATAATCCGCTTGAGAGTCTAAAACGGTTTGATAAAACGGCCAATTTGCTCCTTGAACTTAAAGAGGATGATCCATCCCTTCACAATTTTATCGCGAATTTCCAAGCATCAACCGGGCAGTATGACAATGCCGAAACGCACTTTAAGCGCGCCATTGAGCTTGGTGAAACCCACTCATATTACGGACTTGGGCTTGTTTATTTGAGCCAAGATCAAGATGAAAAGGCGCTTGAGGTGATGAAGGAGTATCGTATGCATCATCCAAGCAATAACAATATTGATGAGGTGATTTCGATCATTGAGCGTGGTGATTATGAGATGAAGAAAACGCCTGAAACGCCATCATAATGTCTGATTAACTTTGATTAAATGAGTGATCGAGCGAAAAATCGGTCTCTTTACGGCCTACATCATATTATTTAGGGAAAAGGCTGGAGGCATTGCCGGAAAGGCGCTATTCTGAGGGAAAGCATTAATTAAAACGCCTTGAAATAGCGAGCGAAACGGCGCCGCGGGCGATAAGGAGGTAGAATGAAAAAAGTAGTGTTGAGCGGATTTGGGGCGATTGGTGAATATGTGGC
>JAAZCI010000122.1 GCA_012513365.1 Lysobacteraceae bacterium | reverse complement strand
GTTCTATGTTGTGGTAGTGACGCTGGTTGCTATTTTTGCTCCTCTTGTGGCGCCTCACTCTCCTACAGAGCAGTTTCGTGATGCATTGTTGATGCCCCCCATTTGGGTGGAAGGGGGGAGTTGGGACTATCTTCTCGGAACCGATGATGTTGGACGCGATATTCTTTCACGATTGATTTATGGGGCACGCCTCTCATTATTAGTAGGGGTAATGGTTGTGTGCGCCTCATTAATATTGGGAATTACGTTAGGATTATTGGCGGGTTATTTTGGCGGTCTACTTGAAACGATTATTATGCGTCTGGTGGATATGATGCTTGCTTTACCGAGTCTTCTTCTTGCACTTGTTTTGGTGGCAATTTTTGGCCCCTCCATTGTTAATGCATCGATGGCGCTTGCCTTTGTGGCGCTACCTCATTATGTCCGATTGACGCGAGCCTCGACGCTATCGGAGGTAAAGAAAGATTATGTGATTGCGTCAAAAGTCGCAGGAGCGGGGCATTTTCGACAGATGTTTATCAACATTTTACCTAATTGCTTTGCCCCGCTTATCGTTCAAGCATCGCTTGGATTTTCAAATGCAATTTTAGATATGGCGGCGCTTGGATTTTTAGGTATGGGCGCTCAACCCCCAACGCCTGAGTGGGGAACGATGCTTGCCGATGTGCTTCAATTTGTCCAAAGTGCTTGGTGGGTGGTGACATTTCCTGGGCTTGCCATTTTATTTACAGTATTAGCATTTAATTTGATGGGTGATGGATTGCGTGATGCACTTGACCCTAAATTAAAAGAGTAACGAGGGAGGTGTTATGGCATTGCTAGAGATTCGGGACTTATCTGTAGAGTTTGGCACAAAAGAGCGTCCTTTTAAGGCAGTAAATCGAGTAAGTTATACTGTTGATCGCGGAGAAGTTGTGGGGATTGTTGGGGAATCTGGGTCAGGAAAATCAGTCAGCTCACTTGCGATTATGGGGTTGATCGATCCCCCGGGACGTGTATCAGCGGAGGCGCTCTGCTTTAATGAAGTGGATCTTCTCTCATTGAGCGATAGCGCACGACGTCATGTTGTGGGCGATGAGATTGCTATGATTTTTCAAGATCCAATGACAAGTTTAAATCCCTGCTTTACTGTAGGATACCAGATTATGGAGACGCTAAAAGTTCATCAAGGGGGCTCGCGTCGCGAACGGAAAGCACGCGCGCTAGAGCTTTTAGAAAAGGTGGGTATTCCAGATGCAAAATCTCGTTTAAACCTCTATCCCCACCAACTCTCAGGTGGGATGAGCCAGCGAATTATGATTGCAATCGCAATTGCCTGTAACCCTAAACTTTTAATTGCAGATGAGCCGACAACAGCCCTTGATGTAACTATTCAGGGGCAGATTATGGAGTTGTTGCTTGAGCTTCAACAAACAGAAAATATGGCGTTAATGTTGATTACCCATGATTTAGCGCTTGTTGCAGAAGCAGCTGAAAAAATTGTGGTGATGTATGCAGGGGAAGTGGTCGAGGTAGGCGATGCCGAGACAATTTTCGCATCGCCACTTCATCCTTATACGGAAGCTCTGTTAAAGGCACTGCCGGAATTTTCAAAAGGGCGTGCACGCCTTGAAGCGCTTCCAGGCGTAGTGCCAGGCGAGTATGATCGCCCTAAAGGCTGTCTGCTTAATCCGCGTTGCCCTTATAAACAACCACTTTGTGTGGAGAATCCCCCAGAACTTAGAGGCGGAGAACGTCAAGTGAAATGTCATTTTCCGCTCAATATAACCTCTTTAATATTTGAGGAGGATCAACTATGAATCAGCCGATAGTACCTCTTTTTGAGGGGAGATTACTCAAAAAATATTATCCCGTACGACGAGGATTATTGGGGAAAAAAGCGAGTGTTAAGGCGCTTGATGGTATCTCCTTTACTTTAACACAAGGGATGACTTTAGCCATTGTAGGAGAATCAGGTTGCGGGAAATCCACTTTGGCGCGCCTATTAACAATGATAGAAGAACCGACAGAGGGTGAACTCTATTATCAAGGGCAAAATTTGCTTGAATCAAACAAAAAAGCAACCGCATTACGG
>JAAZCI010000121.1 GCA_012513365.1 Lysobacteraceae bacterium | reverse complement strand
GTGGGGTAGAGATTTTACGTTCCGATTCCCATAAAGAGATTTTAGCGAAACTTGAGGGCGTTTTAGATGCGCCTGAAAGAGCGGTGCTTGAGGATCTCTTTCAAGAATTTGAGCGTCTGCATTACGCCCCTGAAATGAATGAGAAGTCCGCTAAAGCTCGTAAAAATGCACGGAAAAAGCTCTATCAATCCCTCTTTCGCGCGTTATAATATGCCTGCCGTTTGGAGATTTCTTACGATTTTAAGAATCCCTTTTGAATACAATGAATTAACATGAAAAGGAAAAACGATGAGTATTGAGAGCAGAGTGAATGAGCTTGAAGAGCGCATCATTGAATTAGAAAGTCGTGAAGGCTTTCATGAGCATACTATTGAGATCTTAAACGAGACGCTCATTAAGCAGGCAAAACAGATCGAATTGTTAACGCGCGCGCATCAATTATTGCTCGAAAAACTGAAGAATTTACCGGCGGAAGAGGGCACACAATATTCCGCCGTCGATGAAAAACCGCCCCATTACTGACTATTTATAAAACCTATCACAATTATTTAAAAAAAATATAAAGATGGGGTAAATAAAGCTAGCCTTTTGGGCAAAATGCTCTAAAATTCTCCGGTCTTTCTTCGAAAAAGAAAAATGTTGTTGGCAATACCATAATCCCATTGTAGGTATTCAATTCGATTATAAAAAATGGTTATTGCTCCCTTTAAACCCTGACTTTAAAGGAGTGCGTGATGGAATATACTGCAAGACTCCCCCAGGCAACAGTTTCTACTGATTCTTCTTCAACCCTGAAAAAAACATTGGTGTTATGGCAAGTGGTCATGATTGGCCTTGCGTATATGCAACCGATGACCGTTTACGATACCTTTGGTATTGTGAGCAAAGATAGTGGTGGGCACGTGCCTACCTCGTATATCGTCGCATTGATTGCGATGCTTTTTACCGCATTGAGTTACGGAAAAATGGTGCGTCGATATCCATCGGCGGGGTCTGCTTATACCTATACGCAGCGTTCGATTAACAAAAACCTTGGGTTTATGGTGGGCTGGTGTTCGCTCCTTGACTACCTCTTTAATCCCATGATTAACATCTTATTGGCGACAATTTATCTCCATGCATTGTTCCCCAATATTCCGGTGCCCTATTTTGTAGTGGGATTATCGTTAATGATGACGGTGATTAACTTAAAAGGCGTGGAATTAGTGGCGAATTTTAATGGGTTAATTGTCTTTTTCCAGATGCTTTTAATGGCGGTTTTCCTCTTCCTTGTGATTCAAGGAATCGTGGCAGATCAGCAAATCGTTGTCGATGGTATCGTACAACCGCGTCCAGAGCCGATGAGTCTGTTTAGTCTTCAGCCCTTTATTTCAGAAGATATGAAAATCTCTCCCATCTTAATGGGCGCGACGATTCTTTGCTTCTCGTTTTTAGGATTTGATGGCTTAAGCTCCCTCTCAGAAGAGACGAAAGATGCTGAAAATGTGATTCCAAAAGCGATCCTCCTCACTACATTAATTGGGGGCGTTGTCTTTATTATCACGACTTATTTCTTGCAGATTTTCTTCCCCGATGCGAGCATCTTTAAGCAACCTGATGAAAGCCAGCCAGAGATTTTACTCTATGTTGCTGGAAAAGCGTTCCAATCCTTTGCACTCACCTTCTCAATCATTACGGTGTTTGCGTCAGGACTTGCGGCGCACACAGGTGTTTCACGCTTAATGTATGTGATGGGCCGTGATGGCGCATTTCCGAAAAAAGGATTTGCATACATCCACCCAAAATGGAGAACGCCATCGTTTAACGTTATTTTAGTGGGCATTATTTCACTCTCTGCATGCTTCTTTAATCTTGAGATTGCTCTGCATTTAGTGAACTTTGGAGCGCTCACCGCGTTTACCTTTGTAAACCTCTCGGTGATCTTCCAATACTACATTAAAGATGGCAGACGCGTGACCACAAAAGATCACTTGCTCTATCTCGTATTACCGCTCTGCGGCGCGATTTCGATCGGAGTGCTCTGGTACTATTTAAGTGCAGAATCCCTAAAATGGGGGCTCTCATGGGCGGCGCTTGGGGCAGTTTACTTAGGATTTTTACTCTACCGTAAACGCGTTCAAGGCAAAAGCATTCCAGCACTGCGTGAGCGTGAATTTTAAATAAGTTTTATATTTCTTTGAAGAGAAAGACACTCCGTTTTGAGTCAGCATAGTTAGGTCTCGACACGAGCATAAAAAATATTGCTAACAACTTAAAAACGATTTAAAACCGCACCGAGCGAACGTTCCGTGCGGTTTTTTAATTTTCAGTTTTTATTACTCTTCGCTACCGTGATCGGTTTGAGCGAGCACCCAATAATGATTTTGATTGTGTGCGTCCATATAAGCGAAAAATTCCTCAGATTGATAGATGCGTTTTATTGCCTTAGCCCAATCACTCTGTTCCATCCCCTCATTGACGACCACTAAAATCTCAAGCTCTGGAATGATATTTTCTTGAAGCAATCCTCTTTCAGAAGGAATCCCCGCTGAATAGACAATGCTCCCCGGAATCACAGCGTAATCGATATCGATCATAATGCGTGGAATGGTCGCGGAATCCACCTCAATAATCTCTAAATTAAGCGGGTTAGAGGTGATGTCATTGTGGGTTACAAGTAGTGGCGAATCGGACTCTTTTAAAGTGATCCAACCGGCTTTTGCAAGCAAATTATAGGCCCGCGCCGCATTTGATGGATCTTGCGGGATGGCGATTTTCATCTTAGGGGTAATAGCATCAAGGGAGCTGTATTTATCGGAAAAGATCGCTGCAGGCACCGAGGGGACGGCAACCACCGGCTTTAGATGAGCATTACGCTCTTTATTAAACACCTTCATATAGGCGGAATGTTGCGCGACGGTTAGGTCAACGCCTTTTTCGATCGTGCCGATGTTCGATTCCAAGAGATTGGAAAAGTTAACGAGTTTTATCGTATACCCTTCACGCTCTAAAATGGGTTTTAC
>JAAZCI010000120.1 GCA_012513365.1 Lysobacteraceae bacterium | reverse complement strand
ATATAGAGCGACGCGCCGAAAAAGCTCGCAAAGACAATGTCGCGCACAAGCCCCATAATGCGAGAGAGAAAGGTAAACGCGCTCACGGTAAAGAGTGAGCGAAAGAGAGATTTTTTCATACTGAATTGATATCTTTAGCGTGGATCTATCCTGACGCCAACCGAGCGACAATCAGGCATATAAAAACAATAACGCCCTATTTTATCCTAAAGCGCCCCGCTTCGCCGAATCGATCGCACAAAAGTCTGATATCGCCCGCCAATTTTTGCTCGAATCAATTTGGGAATCCTTTTTCAAGTGCCCATAAAAAAGCCTTGAATCCACGAGTGTCGCGGATCAAGGCTTCTGTTATACATCTTATCGGCTGATTGAATCAATCAAACCATTTTGAAAATTTACTTATTTACGCTCGCTGAGCTCTTCCATTTTCGCACGAAGTTTTTGACCTGCGCGGAAAGTGACTACACGACGTGCAGAAATTGGAATCTCTTCCCCAGTTTTTGGGTTACGACCAGGACGTTCAGCTTTATCACGTAATTCAAAGCTTCCGAAACCTGATAATTTTACAGGCTCACCCGATGCGAGTGATTCACGAATTTCTTCGAAAAATGCTTCAACAAACTCTTTTGCGTCTTCGCGTTGAGCGTTAAAGTTGTGATATAAATTTTCAGTTAAATCGGCTTTTGTTACCGTTGTCATAATAAAATCCTTTTAATAGACAAATATTAAATTAAACCTATTGACGCAATTGAACGTCTAATTTTCCTAAATCATTCAAGATCGATTCAATTATAGTATCGATTTCTGAATCTTTGAGATTTTCTTTAAGATTTTGAAATACTAGGCTATATGCCACATTTCTCGTCTCATTGACTTCCCCTTTTTCAGCCCCCTGGTAATGGTCAAACAAGTTGACCGCACGAAGAAGTGGCTGACCGCTCTGCATCATTGAATCCATAAGGTTTGCGTGCGATACGTTATTGGGAACCACTAACGCTAAGTCACGGCGTGAACTTGGGAATTTCGACAACTCACTAAAGGTTGGCGTTGCAGACGCTTTAAGTGCGTTAAAGTTTAGCTCAAAAACAAAAACATCGGTATTTAAATCGAGTGCTTTTGAGACACTTGGATGAAGTTTACCCAAATATCCTACAACGGTTCCTGCATTTGTCAAGATTTGTGCAGATTGACCGGGATGTAAGATGCTGTTTTCAGACGCTTCAAAACGAAAATCCTGAACCCCTGTACGATTTAACAGCGCTTCAACATCGCCTTTAAGATCGAAGAAATCCAGTTTACGCGCAGGCTCGCCCCACTGTTTCTCAAAGGCTTCCCCACAGATCGCGCCAGCTAAATGAAGCTCTTGCTTCACATTTTCAAGCGTGCCGTTATAGGTTAAGCCCGATTCAAAGAAACGTAGACGCGTATGTTGACGTTTTAAGTTATGCTCCATCGCTCCTAAAACCCCCGGAAGAAGCGTAGTACGCATCACCGATAGATCACTTGAGATCGGGTTTTTAAGTGCAATCGGCGTACTTCCCGGCGCTAAAATTTCTTGCCATTTCGGGCTTACGAAACTCATCGCAATCACTTCATGATAATCGCGCGCCACTAAAATATTTTTAAAATCTTTTAACGGCACTTCATTTTCAGGCACACGGCGCATCGAGATTTTCGATTGCATATCAAAGCAGACCGGCACATCATTATAACCGCTTAAACGCGCGATCTCTTCAATGAGGTCTTCTTCAATTTCGATATCAAAGCGGTAGCTTGGTGCCGTAAAAATAAGATGATCATCCGCCACCTCAGACAGATCGCCAATTCGCTCTAAATAGGTGACAATCTCTTCTTTTGAGAACGCTTTACCGATGATTTTTTCAACGCGCGCAAAACGCACTTTGATCGGACTGCGTTTAGGTAGCGCATCAATCGCTTCAAAACGGCTAATTTTACCCGCTTTACCGCCGGCAAATTCCACTAAAAGCGCAGTGGCACGTTCAAGGGCTTTTTCCGCTAAGGCAAAATCAACGCCACGCTCAAAACGGTGCGATGCATCGGTATGAAGACCGTAGT
>JAAZCI010000010.1 GCA_012513365.1 Lysobacteraceae bacterium | reverse complement strand
TGGGGGTGAGGGAACCCAAACGTAATTGCAATGAATTACCGTAAAACAATGTATGTGAAATCGTATTCTACTCGTTTTTAAGCGAGTGTGCGACCTTAAAACTCATAACCGCGACGCAGTAGCACGAGCGTCGCCCCGCGTCCACCCATATATTGAGGGGCATTACTAAAGGCGAGCACCTCATTTTTAAGGCGTAACCACTTATTGACAAACCCTCGAATAATCGGCCCTTCCGGCGAATTATAGCCTTGTCCATGCACCACAATGACGCAGTAACAATTATCTCGTAGTGAATCGTATAAAAAAGCACTCAGTTCATCGCGCGCCTCTTCCACCGTAAGCCCGTGAAGATCGCTCCCTGCCTCCGGCTCAATCCGCCCTTGCGCCAGTATTTTTAAGAGCCTGCGCTGAATGCCCGGTTTTGCGTAACGCATCTCCACATTAGGATCAAGATCAAGCCAATGGGAGGCATCGCTCATCATATCGATCGTTTTTTGATTTTCCGGCAACGCACGACGCACCTTCACCGAAATTTTTCGGCGCTCGTGAACCACTTTATCGTTTTTGATCGGCTTAACACTGCCGAGCGTGGTGCGAAAAAGCGCTTTATCGTCATCTGAAAGAGCCATAGCAATCGTGTAATTATCTCGAGATTTTTAAAATTTTATAGTTTGATACCGTCAACCCCGCGATCGGGGCAAACTGAGCAAATGGTAGCATATATTTGGCGCACAAAAAAAGCCAGCGCATGAAACGCCAGCTTTTCTCTCGGTTCTGATTCTTGATAGATTAGATCAAGACTTAAGCAATCACCACCGTTCCGGTACGTCCTGCTAATCCATCTTTGGCTTTTTCAAGAGAGGTAATTAGCGCTTTACGGCCCGGTTTACTATTGGCAAAACTGATCGCCGCTTTCACTTTAGGAAGCATTGATCCCGGCGCAAATTCACCGCTTTGGATAAATCCTTCCGCTTCACCGGGCGTTAAAACATCGAGCTCCACTTGATTGGGTTTTCCAAAATTGATCGCAACTTTTTCCACCGCCGTTAAAATCACTAAATAATCCGCATCGATAATTTCAGCAAGTTTCGATGAAGCGTAATCTTTGTCAATTACCGCAGGTTTGGTACCCGTGATGCCATTTGAGACCGTCACTGGAATCCCGCCACCGCCAACGGTAATCACAATTTCACCGGCATCAATTAACGCTTCGATCGTTTTCTTTTGAATAATATTTTGCGGAATCGGCGAAGCTACCACGGTACGATAACCACGGCCCGCATCTTCAATCATGTTATAGCCCTTCGCCATCAATTGATCGGCCTCTTCTTTGCTATAAAACGCGCCAATCGGTTTTGTCGGATTCTCAAACGCAGGGTCATTCGGATCCACTTCCACCTCCGTAATCACAGTAACTACTTCTTTATCAATACGGCGTCGTGCTAGTTCGTCTCGTAGGTAGCGCTGTAAATGATAACCGATATACCCTTGGCTCATCGCCCCACACTCGGTGATCGGCATGGCCTCTGCATTATTGTGTTGAGTGGCAGCATCCATCGCAAGTTTAATCATGCCCACTTGTGGCCCATTTCCGTGCGTAAACACCACATCATGCCCATCAGCGATCAAATCCACTAAGGGAACCACGGTGCTTTTTAAGTTTTCATGCTGCTCTGAAACGCTGTATCCGAGGGCGTTTCCACCTAATGCCACGACAATTTTCATTCTTCTTCCTTTTTAGTATTGATAATTATTCTACGAGACGAATGTTTTTACGCGAGGATTCTTTTTTTCATCAAATTCGCGCTCAAACACCCTATCTTCCTCCCTAATCTATAATTTCGTCAAATAAAAAAAATAAAAAATCATAAAATGGAGTGAATTGGCTTCAAATTTGCTTCTATATCTCCTTTTTTAACCAAAAACGTGCGAATAGTGAGCTGTTTTTAGGCGAATATTTCTTATAAAACTTACGAAATTTTACGCTTATTAGCTACACTACGAGCGTTATTTCCATTTATTTATTTTATCAAAGGATTTTTCAATGAAATTATTTAAAGAGTTCAAAGAGTTTGCGATGCGCGGTAATGTGATCGACCTCGCCGTTGGGGTGATCATTGGGGCGGCGTTTAACAAAATCGTCTCCTCACTCGTTGCGGACATAATCATGCCCCCGCTCGGGATTTTAATTGGCGGAATCGACTTTAAAGATTTCTCGCTCGTCTTAAAAGCGGCCACCGAAGAAGCGCCGGAAGTGGTACTCAATTACGGACTCTTTATCCAAAATATCTTCGATTTCACCATCGTTGCCTTCTCAATCTTTATTGCGATTAAAGTGCTCAACAAGCTCCATAGCAAAAAAGAGGAAGAAGCGGC
>JAAZCI010000119.1 GCA_012513365.1 Lysobacteraceae bacterium | reverse complement strand
GTTATAAGAGAGGTGCCGGAATGGCAGAGAATAGAACCAATTTAGATAAAAGAATCAGTGTTTTTGAGAAGTACAAAGAGATGGTCTTTTTAGCGCTTATAGGCGTTATATGGTCATACTTTTTTGTTGGCTCTTTTAACAAACTCGACAAGATTGATGACAGACTCTATCGAATCGAGATGAATACAAATACGTTAACTTTAAAAGTGAATCTACATGAAGAGAGCATTAAAGAGCTTCAGAAAGAGCAGAAGCATGCGCTTGAAGAAATTAACTCTCTCAAAAGCAGTATTCTCATATTGCAACAAAGGAGGGATTAAGATGTTTAATCTCAATATTTTATTTCATATATTTTTAATTTTAGTTTCACAATATTGCGTGATCGAAATCGTTTTTGGTCGTAAATCCGATAGCGGTAGTTGTGAGCAGGATTGGCGAGACGATAAGTTGCCATGACTAAGAAACTCAAAACGCTGCGCACCAAGCTACAGACAATTGATTCGGCTCGATTAGGCGTTGTCAGCCCGGACTCATGGCGATCGGGTAAGAGCTCTTCGGAGCGTGGATATAACTATAGATGGCAAAAGGCGCGCGAAGGATTCTTAAAGAAGCATCCAGCGTGTGTGTATTGCGAGCGGAAAGGGATTATCGAAGAGGCAACGGTGGTGGACCACATCACACCTCATCGAGGCGATAAGAAATTGTTTTGGGATAGAAATAATTGGCAACCTTTATGCAGTCGCTGTCACAGTTCTGTGAAACAGCGCGAAGAGCGCAGAGGTTAAAGGGTGGGGGGGGTATGTTAAACATTTAGGAGAATCAACTCTCTAGACCGCCCCCCATCTCACGCGCAAAAAAAATCCCGTTTTTATGAACATGTTAAAGGTTTCACGGAAATGTTGAATGATAAACAAAAAGCATTTGCTCGCGGAATCTTGCAGGGGTTAAGTAATCGGGAAGCCGCATTGCAAGCGGGTTATTCAGAAAATTCAGCATCTCAGCAAGGATCGCGATTAGCCAAAGATAAACGAATTTTGGACTACATCTCACGACTTGAGGGTGTTAAAGCAAAAGTTAAAGAAGAAGTGGACGACTATGTCCCGGTTGGCACGAGCGAGCAGGTACAAAAAGTATTTGCAAAAGGTGAGGTAAAACCGGACGCACTTAATTTTTTACTGCAGGTCATGAGTGATGATTTTGAAGATATCAAAACACGGGTCGAGTGTGCAAAGGCAGCGCTTCCATATCAGTATGCGAAAAAAGGGGATGTGGGTGTGAAAGAATCCCGTGAGAATAATGCTCAAGAGTTAGCAAGTGGAGGAGGATCAGGACGCTTTGCAGCGATGGCTCCTCCCAAGACGGTAAATTAAAGGATTAGAGGAATCAATGAAATGGACAACCGCCTGTAAGGATTGGGAAACGAAGATCATTAAAGGCGAGTCGCTGATTCCGTTAAAGCCTCTCTTTCCTGAACAGGCCGAGATGGCGCTTAATATCTTTAAAGAGCTAGTGCTGGTGGACGTTGCAGGCAGTCCGAAGATGGGCGAGGTAACGCGTGAGTGGGTATTTGAGTTCGTTTCAGCGATCTTTGGTGCTTATAACAGCGAATCTGGAGAGCGCCTTATCAATGAGTTCTTTCTCTTAATTAGTAAGAAGAATACTAAATCCACGATTGCAGCCGGAATCATGTTAACCGCGCTGATATTGAATTGGCGAAATTCAGCGGAGCTATTGATTTTAGCCCCGACCAAAGAGGTAGCCGATAACTCATTTATTCCAGCAAGAGACATGATTAATGCCGATCCTGAGTTGCAAGGGCTCTTTAATATTTCAGAGCATACCCGGACGATCACCCATCGGGTGACCAAGGCGACGCTTAAAGTTGTCGCAGCCGACTCTAACACGGTAGGCGGTAAAAAGGCCTCTTATATCTTGATCGATGAGGTGCATCTCTTTGGCAAGATAAACGGCGCGGACAGCATGTTGCGCGAGGCGCGCGGTGGGCTTGCTTCTAGGCCTGAAGGATTTACGATTTGGCTCACCACACAATCTGATGAGCAACCGGCTGGGGTGATGGCATCGCAATTAAGCTATGCGCGTGGAGTGCGCGATGGGCGAATTGATAACCCGAGTTATTTGCCGATCCTGTATGAGTTTCCTAAAACGTATATCGAAAAGGAGCGCTATAAAGATCCGGCCTATTTTTATGTGACCAATCCCAATCTCGGCGCGTCTGTGAGTGAAAAATTCCTGCAAACGGAATACCAAAAGGCGGAAGAAGCGGGTGAAGAGGCGTTAAGAGACTTCTTTGCGAAGCACTTAAATATAGAGATTGGGCTCAACCTGAGAGATCGGCGCTGGATGGGAGCAGATTATTGGGAAGATCAGGGCATTGTCTTTGATCTTGAGGAACTGATCGAGCGCAGTGAGGTGATTACGATCGGCGGAGATGGCGGTGGGCTTGATGACCTACTTGGCATGGCGGTGATCGGGCGCGAAAAAGAGACGAGGCGATGGCTTCTTTGGAATCGAGCGTGGTGTCACGACAAGGTCTTAGAGCTACGGAAGACCATTGCCGAGCAATTACGAGATTATGAGCGCGATGGCGATCTTGTC
>JAAZCI010000118.1 GCA_012513365.1 Lysobacteraceae bacterium | reverse complement strand
TGCTGCTCCATCTCTTTTTTCGCGATCTCAATAAAGTAGCTTCCAATCGCATTACCCACACCGCGCGAGCCACTGTGCAGCATAATCCAAACGCCATCCTCGAGATCAAGGCAGACCTCCACAAAGTGATTGCCCGTCCCGAGCGTCCCAAGATGCTTATAATTATTGGTCTTAATAAAGCGCGGATATTTATCGGTGAGCGCTTTAAAACGGGGTTCAAGTTTTGCCCAATAGCGATCGACGATTTTAGGCGGTTCATCCCACGCGCCCACATCTTTTTTCCGCTTCCTATTGCCACTTCGGCCGTGGGGAATTGCTGCCTCAAGCGCAACTCGTAACGGTTTTAAATTATCGGGAAGATCGCTTGCCACAAGAGAGGTTTTCACCGCCATCATGCCACAGCCTAAATCAACGCCGACCGCTGCCGGAATAATCGCCTTTTGCGTTGGAATGACGCTTCCAACCGTCGATCCAAGCCAATAATGCACATCGGGCATCACCACAAGATGCTTAAAAATGATTGGTAAGCTCGCCGTCTTAATGAGCTGTTCTTTCGCGGCTTCTTCAACGGGAACACCTTTGGTCCACATCTTAATTAGTGCCGACTTTTCAGGGGTGAGGGTAATATAATTCATAAACGTTTGAAATCCTTCAGATCGCAGCTTAAATCGCGGAAAGAGTAGGCAATCAGCACCATATGGCGCATTGGTGAAATTGGTATAAATTTAAATGATTGATTTTAGTTAATTTCCAGCGACTTAAAGCGGAAAATATTTCCAGCGTTGATATAGTGAACGAACTGGTTGGGGCGACTCAATTGGTAAGTCATTAGTATAGTTATTAGTGTATCATTTTTAGTTCTCCTAGGCAGGTAAGGCGCTTATTGATAAATGGCCTCCTGCCTCTTTTTTTGCCCGCGATTTTATTGTGCTAAGGGAATCCCTCTAAGCGACGCTTTTATATGCGAATATCCTAAATACACGCTACAATAGCACTGTTATTTTCACCGTTTTTAATGATTAAAAAGAGAGATAATATGACACGAGGCTTTCGTAAAGGGATTCTTGGGGCTGCGCTCCTGACAACGATCTCCACCGCTGTGGCAACGCCATATTCAGGCTATTTGCATCAAAAAGTCGATGCCGATAGCGATCTCTATTTACGGCTTCCGGCGTGGAGTTTAGAGGCGAAAAAGTCCGCTTCCACCACGATCGATAAATTCAATCTATTTTCCCAAGCGGTGAGCGATCTTTTCTTTGAAGAGGAGAGCGAGCTTGATGGGGATCTTTTTATTGATTTGATTAAAGAGCTTGAAATCCCTGAGTGGATTGGCGAAGAGGTGATTCCTGCGCTGTTGCAAGAGTCGGGGCTTGGCGATTATCAAATTGGTGAATTGATCGATCTTCAAAAGCAAGAGATTTTAGGCTTAAGTGCGCCGATGGCTGAGTTTTTAAATTCGATGAATGTGCGCATGATTCTCGGGCTCTATGCCAAAACCCGCGCGCCCCTTGAGGTCCTATCTCGCGATGGTATCTATTTTTTCTCAACAAAGCTCGATCTAAGCACTGTGGAAGCCTTTAATCAGATGCTCGATGATTATCAGATCGATCCGCGCTATTATCTCGATTCTACAGGTTTTGGCAGCGCGTCATTAGAGAAAAATCGTTACCAATTTCATTATTATCTCAATGAAAAAACCGGCCAATTTGTGGCCGCTTACGGGGATGAATCAAGCCGGGCGAAACAGTCGCTCGTTGGGCTTGAGAGCAGCCGCTTTGCGAAAAAAGAGCATAATGCCTCGTTTGTGAATGCAGAATCGACGCTTAAAAACAGTGGCGATGATCTCTTTTTATGGGTTAAACATAGCGATAATGGGCTCTATCATGGATTAATTGAGCAGTTTGGTTTGCAAGATGTCGCACTCTTTTCTAAGGCAAAAAGCCTCTCCTTTCAGCGTGAAAGGGGGTTTGATCGTTCGTCAATTCGCTATTTAATTGAGCATGATGATGCCACTGCGGATAAAAACGTCACCTTTACGGAAAGCCGTTACGCCGCGCTGAATGATTCAAAACGCTATTTTATCGTTCCCTTTCCTAAAGAGGTCGTGACTGAAATTCGTGATGGATTACTCGGGGATCTTGCTGCCTCGCTTAATCGTGAAGAGCAAGCTGAAGCGCCTGAATCGCTGATCGTAACGCTATTAACGCTGCCGTGGGATCAATTTGCCGGCGACCATATCGCCTTTTCAGAAACTGAACGGGGCAGCGAATGGAGCCTTGAATTAAAACACGATGCAAAACGCTATCTTGAAGAGTCGCTTAAACCGTTTATTGCTGCAACGGAAACGGCCGAACAAGAAGAGACCGTTGGGATCTCGTTAAAAGGGGAGGCGGTACGCTTAGAGCGATTATTGCAACAGGTCTGGACGCAAAAGGCGACCGATGAAAAACTCCCGCGCCCACTTAAAAACTTAGTGAAAAAGGGCATTACGGAGAGCTTTAAGCAGGTGGGTTTTGATCAAACGCTCTTTATTAAATCCGGCAGTGACAGACTCTCCTTTGCGTTAAATGAGGCCCGTTTAAAAGAAGCGCCTGCGCAAGACTCCTTAAAGACTCTAAAAAAACTAACCGGCGTTGATCAGATAGAATCAAAAAAAGCCCTGACGCCGATCTTCCTTCTGAAATGGCCCGTCGATCCTGAGTTTATGATCGATCAATCGGTGAAAAAAGAGAGTGATTCCCTTGGCATTAATCTCAATTCGCTCGCTGCGCTTTTCGGGAACACGCTTAAAAAGAGTGATTCGCACATCGATATTCAAGGCTATAAATCCGATGGACACTATTTGGGCGAGATTCAATATCAGATGAGCTGGTATGATCTGGTGCAGCTCTATCTTGCGCTCAATCAGCTACAATAGACGCCGATAAAATCAGAGATCAAACAGTATATTTACACGAGGAAACGAAACTGAGTATGAATCAAACGGTCGATATCAATGCCCTTAATGATGATCAATTATGCGCTTATTTAACGGCGTTATTATCTGAAACTCTGCCCGATTTAATCATTAAAGGCGGGGCGGATGAGCCTTTTTATGAAGCGCCGACCGACGATTCTAAAGGGATTCTCTATTTTAGAAGTAATTATCCGCGTAGCCTCCTCCATGAGCTCTCTCATTATTGCTTAGCGGGTGCGCGTCGTCGTGAGCTCGATGATTTTGGCTATTGGTATATTCCAACTGGACGAACCGCCGATGAGCAAGCCCGTTTTGAGTCGGTGGAAGCAAGACCCCAAGGCCTTGAAAAAGCGATGTGTCATGCGCTTGGCATTCAATTTTCTCCAAGTTTAGATGATTTTTCCGGCAGACCCGCCTCAAAGGAATTTTTAGAGGAATTGGAAACGGTCTATCAAGAGATGTTAACCTCACCGCCACCCACAGCGAGCAAGGTTTTAGAGGCGCTTTCAAGGCCAATGTCTCGATCATAATCGCCATAATAATGGGCGCAATACCCGCGATTTGATAAATTATTAAGATTCGTTAATTATTCCGAATAAATTGCCTATAATAGAGCTTTTAGAATCAATGAGCAGGATAGAGTATGCGTTGGGAAAAAGAGAGACGAAGCGATAATATTGAAGATCGACGTCGTTCAGGCGGTGGGCGCGGAGCAAACTTAGGCGGACTTCCGATTCCATTAAATGGAAAAGCCGGGATTGCGGTCTTTTTAGTGGTGATGATTGCCGGCTATTACGGCATCGATCTATCACCGCTTTTAGGCGGTGAAGGGGCCACCTATCAGACGGAAACCAATGTTCGTATCTCTCCAGAAGAGGAGAAGATGGCGGAATTTACCGGCGCGTCCCTTGGAATGACCGAGGATTTATGGACGCGAGAATTTAAAAAACTGGGCACGACCTATCAAGAGCCTAAACTTGTGCTCTATAAAGGGCAAACCTCCACAGCGTGCGGCTTTGGGCAAGCAGCAATGGGCCCCTTTTATTGTCCGGCCGATTATAAAGTCTATATTGATCTCTCATTTTATGACGATATGCGCCGAAACTTAGGCGGTGGCGGTGATTTTGCGCAAGGCTATGTGATCGCTCATGAAGTTGGGCACCACGTCCAAAATCTGCTTGGCACGAATCAAAAAGTTCGCAGAGCACAAGCGGGCGCGAGCAAAAAAGAGGCCAATCAGCTCTCGGTTAAGATGGAGCTTCAAGCCGATTGCTATGCGGGCATCTGGGGTAAATATGTGAGCGAGCGTGGTTTATTAGAGATCGGCGATCTTGAAAAGGCGATGAAAACCGCGGCTGCAATTGGCGATGACCGTCTGCAAAAGCAATCTCGCGGAGTCGTTGTCCCCGATAGTTTTACGCACGGCACATCAAAACAGCGTCAAGAGTGGTTCCAACGCGGATTTGATCAGGGCGATATTAGAGCTTGTAACACCTTTGAAGCGCTTTAACCCGCGATCAATTTTATAAAGCAATCAATCGAGAAAGCGTAAAATTCCACGGGGTTTTATGCTTTTTTTGTGCTCATTTAGAGCCTATTTGGTACGATACCTTTTCAAGGTAACTTATTTCGGGGGATATATGCTAAACGCACTGATTGTATCGGATTCTCATGGCAGTGCCGATCATTTAATTGAGATCATTGCCCATCA
>JAAZCI010000117.1 GCA_012513365.1 Lysobacteraceae bacterium | reverse complement strand
TTTCTAAGCCGCCTGTTCGGCGGTTAACACAAAGATTAAACTAATAGAGATAGAGATAGATTTCTAAGCCGCCTGTTCGGCGGTTAACATCAATATTCAAATGACAATCGCCCGGACTATTTTCTAAGCCGCCTGTTCGGCGGTTAACTCCCGTTCTTGGCGCTTACAGCAGTTGCACAATTTCTAAGCCGCCTGTTCGGCGGTTAACAATACAACTGTTTGATAAAAACCCAAAAGAATTTTCTAAGCCGCCTGTTCGGCGGTTAACTAGAGATAAAATCTCTAGAGATTCGATTATACCTAATTGTTAAAGAACATCACCCTTAAAAACCCTAATTTTTGCCCCAAATATAACTCATTGATTTTAATGATTATAAAATAAACCCTAAAAATTAGAGTTTAATAGTGAGTTTATGATCATGTAGATCGTTATTGTGATTGATTAAAAATTAGGAATCCTTCGAGTACGACTAAAACCGTAAACTTACCTTAAAAAAGACACAAACCAAAATTAGAGATTTCTGTCATCATTATCCTGATGGAGGAAATCATGAAACGATCAAAATTCACAGAAAAACTCTTTTGTCCTTATAATTGTTGTCGCTACAATTGCGATTCAATCGGGAGCCAGCTTATGATTTTGGTCATTGCCCGCTTGATAAGCCCGGTCTCTGGTTCGCGTGTCCAGATTTTTGGATCCCCTTCCGCTTCATCCCGCCAGCGAATTTTCCCTTCCTCTAAAAAGAGGATGTAACTATTTTGTTGGGTGACGTGATTTTCATAAAGATCTTTCAAACTATCGGTAATTGCTTCGCTCTCAAATAAGATCCCCATCTCGGTATTGAGCCGTGCTGAGCGAGGATCATGATTAAAGGAACCGATAAAACTGAGGCGATTATCAATAATAAAGGCTTTGGTATGCAGACTCGCACCTTTTGCCCCAATCCCTTGACGTTTCCCCATATTAAAGGGCATTAATTCGTAGAGCGTCGCGCCACATTCAAGGAGTGGTTTACGATACGGCGCATATCCCCCGTGCACCATCATCACATCATTGGCTGCCAACGAATTGGTTAAAATTTGCACATTGACATTTCGTTCATGCAGATCACAAATTTGGGTAACGCCCGCTTCTCCAGGAACAAAATAGGGCGAAATGAGATAAAACTCCTCCGAGGCACTGCTCCAAGCGCGGTGTAAAACCGTATTCACGAGCCACTCATCTTCATTCTCATCAAACACTTTTTCAGGCGGATCTGAATAGACGTGCGCCTTATCAGTCCAAATGATTTCTCGCTCCCCTAAAAAGAGCTCACGAATCGAAGGCGAGGCTTTAATCTCTGCTAAATAGAGTTCCCGAATATCATGCTCCGCGGCATCAATTTCAAGTTCTCGTTCGCGCAGTTTTTGGAGCGACTTTTTCTTCCAAGGGATAATCTGTTTAAACGGAATCACCGCAGGGCTATTCCAAAATTGATCGAAAATCACCTCCGTCTCACCTACCGCTTTTCCCGCTAACAGGAGATCAACATCGAAAAAATTGGTCTCAGGATCGGCATCGAAATATTCATTACCAATATTGCGCCCGCCAATAATCGCGAGCTGACTATCGGCAATCCACGCTTTATTATGCATGCGACGATTTAAGCTCAAGCCCCGAAACACCATCTCAACGCTGCGTGTAATGATATTTTGACGGCTATGGATCGGATTAAAAAGACGAATTTCAATCTGTGGATGCCCCGCTAATCCCGATAAAACCGAGTCTTTATTAATGGCATTAAGATCATCAAGCAAAATCCGCACAAAAACGCCTCGATCGGCCGCTTTTAAAAGCTCCATACCGAGCATATGGCCGGTCAGATCATCGTTCCAAATATAGTATTGAACATCGAGCGTTCGTTCTGCATTTCTCGCCGTAATCGCGCGAATGGCAAAGGCATCAAGATTATCCTCTAAGAGCACAAGCCCCGTTTCGCCCGCATGTTCGGCAAGGATTGGGTCGAGTGCTTGATCAATTTTAGTTTGATAGGAGCGATCGATCGGCGGGCGTTTTTTCCCCATAAAGTTAGGATTGGGCTTAAAGTCTTTAAACGTTAGCGTGATAATGGTGATCGCAACCGAGATTAGCACAAATGCGAGGATTAACCATTTTACCCAAAAATAGATGCGCGCGGCCATTGATTATGCTTCCTTATTATTTCGTTTAAATGTTAGACAATTTGATTCTGATTAAAATAGTTTACGCAAAAGTGGGCGCTTTTTCAGCTAAATTCCTTTTTATCGAGCGATTGTGATACACTTCTCTCCTCATTTTTGATTATCCATTTCATTTTTAAGGAGTTTTTATGAGTGAGATTCCAAATTGCCCGGCCTGTGATATGGGCGATGCCTACCTCGATGGTTTTCACTACGTTTGCCCTTATTGTGCCCACGAATGGTCACCGGAAGAAGAGGCAGCAAAGGCTGAAGCAGCGCGCGTTGTCACCCGTGATGCCCACGGTAATGAGCTGCAAGATGGCGACAGCGTCTTTTTAGTGAAAGATCTCAAAGTGAAAGGCTCATCACTTGTGATTAAAACCGGTACAAAAATCAACAACATTCGCATTATTGATGGCGATCATGATATCGATTGTAAGGTCGATGGGGTAAGCCTTCAGCTCAAATCGGAGTTTATGCGTAAAGCCTAATTCGCAGAATTAAGCCAATATTAAGTGCTCGGCGTGAGATGAATGATCGCTTTTATTCTGATTCTCGATTATTCATTCCTCACTTCGAGCACTTTTTGTTCAATCTAATAATCCTCGATTTGATTATTACGATTTAAATCACCCCTTGGGCAATCATCGCGTCGGCCACTTTAATAAATCCGGCAATATTTGCCCCTTCCACATAATTAATCACGCCCTGCTCGCGCTCACGATGCTCGCCATGAACCACGCACGCTTCATGAATATTGAGCATAATATCGTGCAGACGACGATCTACTTTTTCCGCTGTCCACGATAGACGAATCGCATTTTGCGCCATCTCAAGACCGGACGTGGCAACCCCACCCGCATTCGCCGCTTTTCCTGGTGCAAAGAGGACACCCGCTTCTAAAAAGGCATTGGTCGCGTCGATCGTTGTGGGCATATTCGCCCCTTCCGCTACCACTTTAACGCCATTACGAATGAGTACAAACGCATCGGCCATGCGGAGCTCATTTTGGATCGCGCACGGAAGTGCAATATCCACCGGCACGCTCCACGGTTTTTCCCCTTCATGATAGGTAAGTCCAAACTCTTCAGCATAATCTTGAAGGCGTTTCCCCTCTTTGGTCATCATCTCGATAAAACGCTCTGCTTTATGTTCATCAAAACCCGCTTCATCGTAGATCATGCCGCCTGAATCAGACGCCGTTACCACTTTCGCGCCCATTTCAACGGCCTTTTTGATGGTATATTGCGCCACATTCCCCGCACCTGAAACAGAAACGCGCATTCCCTCAAGCGTTTGATTTCGCCGTTCGAGCATCGCTTTAACAAAATAGATCAGCCCATAGCCGGTCGATTCCGGACGAATAAGACTTCCGCCAAAGGAGGTATTTTTCCCGGTAAATACGCAAGAAAAATCGTTAGTGAGCTTTTTCATCATGCCCACCATATAACCCACTTCTCGCTCGCCAACACCAACATCGCCGGCGGGAATATCGGTACTACTGCCTAAATGGCGATGGAGTTCTACCATTAATGATTGGCAAAACCGCATAATTTCGCCACGGCTTTTTCCTTTCGGATTAAAGTCCGATCCGCCCTTTCCACCGCCCATTGGAAGCGTTGTAAGTGCATTTTTAAAGGTCTGCTCAAAACCAAGAAATTTTAAAATAGAGATATTGACCGTCGGGTGAAAACGCATGCCCCCTTTATAGGGCCCAATCGCGGAATTAAACTGCACCCGCCAAGCGCGGTTGACCTGCACTTTGCCATTATCATCGAGCCAGGTGACGCGAAACTGGATCATGCGCTCAGGCTCGGTGATACGCGATAATAATTCATAATCCTTATAATAGGGATTTGCCTCCAAAAAGCCCCAAATTGAGGTGAAAAACTCACGCACCGATTGCGTAAATTCAGGCTGATGGGGATCGCGGTTTTGGATTGCCTCCATAAACTCATTCACGTTTGCATAATGAACCATTGTTTTTCCTCGATGATAATTATTATGAGTATTCGTTTTTTTGACCTAACTTCAATATAACACTGCTTTTTGTTGAAATATACGCTTAATTTTGATTTTTTCTGCGAAATTCCCTACCAAATCACTACATTATTGCTTCACCGATTAAAATCGGCTTAAAAGTGAAACCGATAGGGAAAATATAGGCTATACTATTCTAACTAGTACGAAATCAGTACTAATTCATAAGCTCTCTCCGAGCGGGCAGACCTTTTAGCTCAATGGGTCTGCTTTTTTATTGCCTGATGATTCCCTAGCCATTCCATAACGTTAACATCCACTCGATTTTTATCAAAAATTCGGTCATTACCCGCTGATTTAAGAGCATAGCCCCTTCATTTCTTATATACTAAATAGGCATTCTCGCCGATTATCACAATGAAGGGGGGC
>JAAZCI010000116.1 GCA_012513365.1 Lysobacteraceae bacterium | reverse complement strand
ACTAATTATAAAGATTCGATGATTAGCTAATGAGGTCAATATCTTAGATTGACGCAGGTTGGTAGAGTAAGACCATCATTAATGTAATGAGTAAGGAAAACGAATATGAGTCACTTTTTAGATCGTTTAAACTTCTTTATTAAGAAAGAAGAGAGTTACTCCGACGGTCACGGTACGGTCAGTAACGAAAGCCGTGATTGGGAAAAAGGTTATCGCGGTCGTTGGCAACATGACAAAGTAGTGCGTTCAACTCACGGGGTGAACTGTACCGGTTCGTGTAGCTGGAAAATTTTCGTGAAAAATGGATTGATCACGTGGGAGATGCAGCAGACCGATTATCCGCGCACGCGTCCCGATCTCCCCAATCACGAACCGCGCGGCTGTCCTCGTGGGGCATCGTACAGTTGGTATGTCTATTCAGCACAACGGGTAAAATATCCGATGCTGCGTGGGGCATTGGCTGAAATTTGGCGTGAAGAGCGTCAAACTAAAGATCCGATCAGCGCATGGACGGCGATCTGTAACGATCCGGAAAAACTCAAAGCCTATAAATCTCAACGGGGTTTAGGCGGAATGGTTCGCTCAAACTGGGAAGAAGTTTATGAACTTATTGCAGCAGCAAACGCATATACTGTTAAGCAGTACGGCCCTGATCGTGTTATCGGGTTTTCTCCTATCCCTGCTATGAGTATGGTGAGCTACGCTGCCGGAACGCGCTATCTGTCGCTTCTTGGTGGGGTGCCGCTCTCGTTTTATGACTGGTATTGTGACTTACCGCCAGCAAGTCCGCAGGTATTTGGTGAGCAAACTGACGTTGCCGAAAGTGCCGATTGGTACAACTCGAACTATCTTTTAGTCTGGGGTTCAAACGTTCCGATGACTCGTACGCCCGATGCTCACTTCTATACTGAAGTGCGTTATAAAGGGACCAAAACCGTTGCGATCTCCAGTGACTTTGGTGAGATGGCAAAATTCGGGGATATCTGGCTTGCACCGAAACAAGGGACCGATGCTGCCCTTGGTATGGCGATGGGGCATGTGATTTTAAAAGAATTCCACATCGACAATCCCTCTCCGTATTTCCAAGATTATTGCCGCCGTTATACCGATATGCCGGTGTTAGTTCGTTTAGTTAAAAATGGCGATACTTATGAGCCCGAGTATTTCTTACGCGCATCGCATTTAGCGGGCGAGGTGAGCGAGCAACAAAATAGCGAATGGAAAACGCTTGTGATTGATGAAAAAACGGGCGAACTTGTGGTACCAAATGGCTCCGTTGGATTCCGTTGGGATGGCAGTCAGCGCTGGAACTTAGAAGAACGTGCCGGCGAGCGTGAGTATCAAGCGCAATTATCGGTGATGGATCACCATGATGATGTGTTAGATGTGGCATTTCCTTACTTTGAGAAAGACCAAGATGAGATCTTAATTCATAAAGTGCCCGTGAAACGCATTACCGATCATGAAGGCAATGAATGCTTTGTGACTACAGTGTTTGATTTAACCGTAGCCAACTATGGCATCGATCGCGGTCTCAATGATCAAAATGCTGCGAAAGATTACTTTGATGACGCGGCGTATACGCCAAAATGGCAAGAGAAAATTACCGGCGTTAAACCGGAAGATGTGATTCAAGTGGCGCGTGAATTTGCGCAAAACGCTCATGATACTAAAGGACGCAGTATGGTGATCGTGGGCGCGGGTCTAAACCACTGGTATCACATGGATATGTCCTATCGCAGTATTATCAATATGCTGATGATGTGTGGTTGTATCGGTAAAAGCGGCGGTGGCTGGTGTCACTATGTTGGACAAGAGAAACTTCGTCCGCAAACCGGTTGGGCACCGCTCGCATTTGGGCTTGACTGGAATCGTCCGTCACGTCAAATGAACGGGACATCGTTCTACTATAACCATACGGGCCAATGGCGTCATGAAACCTTAGGGGTTGACGAAATTATGGCACCGAATCAGATGGGCAAAATGGAAAACATGAGCCTAATTGATTACAACGCGAAAGCGGAACGAATGGGCTGGTTGCCAACGGCGCCTCAATTGACCACAAACCCACTTGATGTGGCGAAAATGGCGAAAGATGCCGGTAAAGATGCCTCGAGCTTTGTGGCGGAGCAGTTAAAATCAGGCGGATTAGATATGTCATGTAATGACCCGGATAATCCGAAAAACTTCCCACGAAACCTCTTTGTATGGCGCTCGAACCTCTTAGGATCATCGGCAAAAGGGCATGAGTATTTCCTTAAATATCTCTTAGGAACGCAAAATGCGCTCGATGAGAGCCACGCAGATGGCTGCATTGAACCAAAAGAGATTAAAGTACGCCCGGCGGTTGAAGGGAAACTTGATCTTCTCGTGACACTCGACTTTAGAATGTCCACTACCTGCCTATATTCAGATGTGGTCCTTCCAACGGCGACGTGGTATGAAAAAGATGACATGAATACCTCGGACATGCACCCCTTTATTCACCCCTTATCGGAAGCGGTCAATCCTCTTTGGGAGAGCCGTACCGACTGGGAGATCTATAAAGGTCTTGCGAAGAAATTCTCTGAGCTATCAAAAGATTACTTAGGCGTTCGTGAAGATGTGGTCTTAACCCCGCTGATGCACGATACTCCCGAAGAGCTCGGTCAACCCTTTGATCCAAAAGATTGGAAAAAAGGTGAATGTGATCCGATTCCAGGGAAAACTATGCCGAAAATTACCGTGGTTGAGCGGGATTACGGCGCGATTTATGACAAATTTACCAGTGTTGGACCGCTTCTTGAGAAGGTAGGAAACGGCGGTAAAGGGATGAATTGGAAAACCGACAAGGAAGTCGATTTCCTCCGTAAACTCAATAAAGTCAAAGGGGGCGACAGTGTTGCCAAAGATCAACCTCGCTTAGATACTGCCATTGATGCAGCTGAGATGATCTTAACACTGGCACCCGAAACAAATGGGGAAGTGGCGGTGAAGGCGTGGGATGCGCTCTCTAAAACCACAGGACGTGATCACTCGCACCTTTCTCACCCGAACGAGCATACCAAAATCCGCTTTAGAGACATTCAAGCGCAGCCGCGTAAGATTCTCACCTCGCCAATTTGGTCAGGCATTGAAAGCGACGAAGTCTGTTATAACGCAGGGTATACCAACGTTCATGAGCTAATTCCATGGCGTACCATTACCGGTCGTCAGCAGTTCTATCAAGACCACTTATGGATGCGTGGCTTTGGGGAACAGCTCTGTGTGTACAAACCGCCGATCGATCTGAAAACAACGCAGAAAGTGATTGGTCAATATGACAATGGTAATAAAGAGATTGTGCTGAACTTCTTAACGCCGCACCAAAAATGGGGCATTCACAGTACCTACTCTGACAACATTCGCATGTTAACCCTTTCACGCGGTGGCCCACACGTTTGGATCAGTGAAACGGACGCGAAAGCGGCAGGCATTGTCGATAACGATTGGATCGAAGTCTTCAACGTCAACGGAACCTTAACGGCGCGTGCGGTGGTGAGTCAGCGGATTCCTGAAGGAATGACCATGATGTATCACGCACAAGAGAAAATTATTAACGTACCCGGTTCTGAAATTACCGGAAATCGCGGCGGAATTCACAACTCAGTGACCCGTGCGGTGACCAAACCGACCCATATGATTGGGGGATATGCACAGCTCTCTTATGGGTTTAACTACTACGGAACGGTCGGGGCAAATCGCGATGAGTTTGTCGTCGTTCGCAAGATGAATCGTGTGGATTGGCTTGATGAGCCGGCGGATTCGAAGTAATCCGCTTCCCACCCACGAATCTATAGATAGTATGAATGAGGTATAAAAATGAGAATTAGAGCTCAAATAGGCATGGTCCTAAACCTAGACAAATGTATCGGTTGCCACACCTGTTCGGTCACCTGTAAAAATATCTGGACAAGCCGTGATGGCGTTGAGTATGCCTGGTTTAACAACGTAGAAACCAAGCCAGGCATCGGTTTCCCGAAAGAGTGGGAAAACCAAGAGAAATGGAAAGGCGGTTGGGTTCGTAAACGCAATGGCAAGATCGAACTCAAACAAGGGGTGCGCTTTAAAGTTTTAGCGAACATCTTTTCAAACCCCAATATGCCGGAAATTGATGATTACTACGAGCCATTTACCTATGACTACGAGCATCTTCAAAATGCGCCATCGATGAAAACTTCACCGGTTGCGCGCCCAGTATCGGTATTGACCGGTCAAAAAATGGAGAAAATCCATCATGGCCCCAACTGGGAAGATGACCTTGGCGGTGAATTTGAAAAACGCTCAAAAGATCAGCTCTTTGAAGGCATTCAAAAAGAGATCTACGGCGAGTTTGAACGCACCTTTATGATGTATCTGCCGCGTCTTTGTGAGCACTGTTTGAATCCTGCGTGTGTGGCATCGTGTCCATCGGGCTCGATCTATAAACGCGAAGAAGATGGTGTGGTACTCATTGACCAAGACAAATGTCGCGGTTGGAGAATGTGTGTATCGGGCTGTCCGTACAAAAAAATCTACTACAACTGGACGAGCGGCAAAGCGGAAAAATGTACGTTTTGTTATCCCCGTATTGAAGCCGGTATGCCTACCGCCTGTTCAGAATCCTGCGTTGGGCGAATTCGCTACTTAGGCGTAATGCTCTACGATGCCGATAAGATTGAAGCAGCAGCGAGCGTTGAAGATCCGAAAGATCTCTATCAATCGCAACTCGATCTCTTCTTAGATCCGAATGATCCAAAAGTGATTAAAGCAGCGCGTGAGCAGGGCATTGATGAAGAGTGGATTAAAGCGGCGCAAAAATCACCGGTCTATAAAATGGCGATGGAATGGAAAGTGGCGTTCCCGCTTCACCCTGAATATCGTACATTGCCGATGGTTTGGTACATTCCGCCACTATCTCCGATCCAAGGCGCGATGAATAAAGGCGACATTAAACGCGATAAAGATGGCATTTTACCTAATGTTGATGAGCTTCGCATCCCGCTTCGATATCTTGCAAACCTGTTAACCGCAGGCAAGATCGAGCCGATCGAAAAAGCACTCAACACCATGATTGCGATGCGTCAATTTAAGCGTGAAGAGTCGGTCTTTAATCGTAAAAATCCGGAAATTTTAACCGGAACTGGATTAAATGCTGAGCAGATCGAAGAGATGTATCAAGTGATGGCGATTGCGAACTATGAAGATCGTTTCGTTATTCCAACGAATCATAAAGAGCAGGCGGAATATGCCTTTGACGATCAAGCAAGCTGCGGCTTTAGTTTTGGTAATGGCTGTTCAGATGGCCGTTCTGAAGCATCGCTCTTTGGCAAACGTAAAAGTTCACCGATCATTTTCCACGATCTTCGTGCACAAATTAAAGAGCTGAAAGCCCAAAAAGCGGAAGCTAATAAGGAGTAAATCATGCATCTACTGTTTAAATTAGTGTCGATTTTACTGCGCTACCCAAGTGAAGAGCTCAAAACGAGCCTTCCTCAAATCCGCCAGGCAGTCTCAGAGCTGCCTGTGCTCAAGGCCTATGAGACGGAGCTTGATAAGGTGTTAACGCATCTTGAAGAGACCGAGCTTTTAACGCTGCAGATGGAGTATGTGAATGCGTTTGATTTAAATCGCTCGCAAGCGCTCTATCTCTTTGAGCACATTCATGGTGAAAACCGTGACCGTGGCGGGGCGATGGTGGATCTTGTGGCCGCCTATGAAGCGCATGGATTAATCCTTGAAGCGAACGAGCTTCCCGATTATCTTCCCCTTGTTTTAGAGTTTCTCTCTGAGGTGGATAATGAGGTAGCGAGCCGGATTTTAGCCGATGCGGTGAGCGTGATTAATCATGTGGGCGGTAAACTCAAAGAGAATGACAATCCGTATGCACCACTCTTTGATGTGATAGTCGATATGAGCCCGTGTGAACCCCGTCCGCTCATTGATCCGCCGGTGCGCGATATGGATGAGGCAATGGATATGTTCGGCGTAAGTAATGAGGGGGTTGAACCGCTCTTAACGCCAGGGCTTCCGCCTTGTATCCAACGCCATTAAATGTTCGCTTAAATTAGTAGGAGCTTAGCATGAACACACTACATCAATTCGTTTTTGGAATTTATCCATATATAGCGCTCGCGATCTTCCTCTTTGGCAGTTTAGTTCGATTCGAGCGTGAGCAATATTCATGGAAGTCCGAGAGTAGCCAACTCTTATATGAGGGTAATCTCCGTCTTGGAAATAACCTCTTTCACGTGGGGATTCTCTGTATCTTCTTTGGGCATTTAGTGGGATTATTAACGCCGGTTGCGGTTTGGGATTTTCTCGGCGTGAGCCACGGTCTTAAACAGATCGTTGCGATGACCGCCGGCGGCATCTTCGGTTTAATGACCTTAATTGGACTCGCTATCTTGATCCATCGCCGTTTTAGTAACGACCGGTTAAACATCAACAGCACTTGGCGCGATAAACTCGTTCTGATCTGGCTTTTAGTAACGCTTCTCCTTGGATTGAGCACAATCTTTGTCAGTGCGGGCCACATGGACGGGGAAGAGATGGTGAAACTGATGAACTGGGCGCAACATATCGTCACCTTTAGAGGCGGTGCGGCGGGCTTTATTGAAGGCACTTCCATCATCTTTAAATGCCATATCTTTATGGGAATGTCGCTCTTTGTTATCTTCCCATTTACCCGCTTAGTCCACATTTGGAGTGGCTTTGCATCGGTGGGCTACCTTGGCCGTAAACGCCAAATCGTTCGTCGCCGTTAATCGATTCCAAAGCCTTTATTCGGTTAACACAAACTAAGCGAGCCACCCCTTACAGGCCCGTTTAGAGGATCACCATTCAGACTTAAATCGATCCAGACGATCTACATAAAAGGATTAATCTCACCGAGGTTAGTCCTTTTTTATTGCTCAGATGAATGAGTGGAGGAATGAGTGGCTCGATCACCGATCAGCCCGTTTTATCTAAGGCGCTGTTATGGAATCGTCATCTCGGCTGATTAGACTCTGCAGAAGAGCTAATCCGAAGTAATTAGTAGGACTAATCATAAAGATTCGCCCATTAGCTAATGAGGTCAATATCTTAGATTGACAGAGGTTGTTACAGTAACCCCATCAAGCGAAAAAAGGATTGCTCGCTCGATAAACACAAACCATAACCCTCGAATAGGCCTGTTACGCACCGGGCCTTATGCGGCACCTTAGGTTCTCATCGGCTTAAGGTGCCGCACCCCTCATTAACAATTGAGGATACGTTCTGATAGACAAGAAAAGGAACCCAATTATGTTATTGAATCGTAATCAACTCTCAGACAACTTTAAACGGTATTCTGTCCTTACGAGCAGTACCTTTGCATTTACCATGTGCTTCATGGTGTGGACCATGTTCTCGGTCATTGCGATTCCCATTAGTGAAGAGCTTGGCCTCAATGAATTTCAATTTGGACTTTTAACCGCGATGCCGGTGTTATCGGGGTCACTTGTTCGTATCCCTCTTGGTATGATGACCGACCGTTTCGGCGGGCGTAAAGTCTTTCTTTGGCTCTTAGCGCTCTCAATTGTGCCGATCTATATGATTCAATCGGTGAGTAACTTCTACGCACTTCTTGGGATCGGCTTAGTAATGGGGCTTGCCGGCGGATCATTCTCCGTTGGAACGCCGTATGTGGCAAAATGGTTCCCGCCACACCGTAAAGGCTTAGCGATGGGAATCTTTGGCGCTGGCAACATGGGATCATCGATCAATACGCTCATTGCACCGACGTTAGTTGCGTTGGGTACATGGCATTTAGTCCCGAAAGTCTATGCCGGTATGATCGCCTTTACCTTTGTCTTTTTCTTCCTCTTTAGCTTCCACGATGAAAAACATATTTCGCATTCAAATTCATCGCTTAAAGATCAATTTAAACTCTTAAAAGACCCCAAAGTGCTCTGCTATAGCCAGCTCTATAGTGTGGTATTTGGCGGATATGTCGGGCTTGCGCTCTGGTTAACAAGCTATTATCGCGCTGAGTTTGCACTTCCTTTAACCACCGCGGGTTTCTTAGCAGCGTGCTTTTCAATGCCGGGCGGGGTGCTTCGCGCCTTTGGTGGATGGCTTTCCGATAAATTTGGGGCCTATCGCGTAACTGCTGCGGTGCTTTGGATCTGCTTTATCAGCTTCTTTATTCTCTCTTATCCAAAAACTGACTTTATTGT
>JAAZCI010000115.1 GCA_012513365.1 Lysobacteraceae bacterium | reverse complement strand
AATTTATTGATGACAATAACGTCCGCATTAATAATCGCCACGATTTCGTCAATGATTTCTCAGGCGATCACATCAAAGCCGGCGTTGGTTTTAACGCAAAAATCCAAGATGATTTATCCCTTTTTGGTGAGGTAAATTATCGTTCAGGTAGCTATATCGACGACTCCGTCCAAGCGAACTTTGGAATCCGTTATAACTTCTAACGCGCCATCATAAAACGCAATCATTCAATCATCCATGCCCCGACTTTTAATGTTGGGGCTTTTTATTGCCAATCACCATTATTATCAATTGATTATTGAAAATAATAAATAATTATATAAAAATGCGTTTAGTGATAATATGTCACGATGTTTTTAAAACTACAAATCAATTTATTGCAAAAAATGAGGATATGATATGAAAAAAATCATTGCGGCGGGACTTCTAAGCGTCCTATTAGTAGGATGTGGCGAACACGATGAAGAGTACTTCTTTAAACATCAAGATAAGGCTGAAACTAAACTAAAGTCCTGTGAAGAAAAGATCTACGCTGCTATCGAAAAAAATGATGAAAAAGCGTACGAAAAAGCATTCAACGACAAAGAGTGCCATGCAGCCGATGCTGCCCTAAAAAAACAGCGCCAACTCGATTATGAGAAAGAAGTTGCGGAGCGAGAGCTTAAAAAACAACGTGAAGAAGAGGCACGCTTAAAAGAGATCGCAACTGAAAAAGCAGCGATTCTTGAGCAACATAAAAATGCCACCTGGCAAACCACAATCTCTGAATACCTCAAAGTAGAGTGTAACCAAGGATTTTTGCAAGCCCCCAGCCCCTCTTGCGCCGCTTGGAAAGAGATCTATGATGAGGCGGTCACCTCTGGAAAAACAGAACTGTTACAATTTTCATTCCTTGAATTAAAAGAGAAAGAAAATGAGTTTTGTAATCTTGATAAACGCAGTGGATCTGTCTGTTCTGTATGGGAAATGGCTACAAGCGAACAAGGCAAGGCCGAATTGGAAGGTTTAGATCTCTCTGCAATAGAGACTAAAAAAGCCGATTACTGTAAAGATGGTAGCTACTCAACAAACTGCCGTGTTTGGACAAATGAGTGGAATCAAAAAAGTGAAGAGCTAATCAAACACTTCTTAAATGAGGATGAAATTTTCGTCCAAACCTATAATAGCTGCCTAACTGAAATTGATAAAATCCGTCAATCAAATGGTAGCTGGGACGAAAGACATCAGGGAGAATCAACCATTCGAACAAACAGCCCCTGTCTACAGGCAGAACGCGCTTATACCCGCCGCGGCATGGGATATGACCCATATAAACGCTACATCGCACAATAGTGATCTTTTGATTATTCTATCCATTTAAGATCTCCCATGATATAACCCGCGGGAAAGAGCATCACACTCTTTCCCTTTTTTCTTCCGCCCCTCTCCATTTACGCACAAGAAAAATCTTCTCAAAGCGGGTTAAGCATGGTACAAATGATGGGAGAAGAGTGGATTATCTTCAGATAAAAACAACGAGGAGATTAGTATGAGTTACATTGTTATTCGCCATGATAAAGAACCGGTTCGTAACATTTTT
>JAAZCI010000114.1 GCA_012513365.1 Lysobacteraceae bacterium | reverse complement strand
TTTAAATGGCGAATATGTAGCGAACGTGTTTCCGCTTGTGCCGTGGATTGAGGTGGGGATTTGGCAATTAACCGGCGCCAGTGAATTTTCGCTTCGCGCTGTGATGAGTATCTTTAGCATTGGCGTTCTCTTTTTAACCGGATGGGCGGCTTACCAGCTCTGGCCTGATAAACGCTATGTTCGCGGCAATGCGCCCTTTATCTTAGTGGGGAGTCTTGTTTGGACGCTCTTTGCAACGGCTAATATCTCGCAGGTTTGGCTCGTTTTCTTTCTTGTGTTTGCGATCAATTTTCTGATCCGCGTCTGGCGGTTTAATGATGAGCGCTGGTGGATTGGTTTTGCATTATCAGTGATGGCGGGGCTCTTTGCCTCAGGCCTCTATTTTCTTTGTCTTGTGATGCCGATGCTGCTCCTTACGCCTTTTTGGGCGGATAAAAAGAGGGTGGTACGAATCTATGTAGCGGGCTTGCTTTCGATTTTGGTAGCCTTTACCCCGTTTTTTCTTTGGGCGCTTCGCGTCAGTGATGCGTTAATGGGGGATCAGTCGCTCTGGACGATTATGGGTGGACGTGGCATTATTTCCGGCATCTATTCACCAAACCCATTTTATATTACCCTGTTAAATATTGGTGCTGTGCTCTTTCCGTGGGTTTTTTGGTTAAAACTCTACCGCTTTCGGAAAAGTGTTGCGCACGATCCTGAGCTGAAATTTAGCTATCTCTGGTTTTTCTCAACGCTGGTTATGTTGATGCTACTTGGCTCAACTTCCCTTGTGGAACTCTTTGCACTCTATCCCGCACTTTGCCTCATTGTGGCGAGGCATTATGTGCAGGGCTATAACGAACGGCGCGACATTCTTTTTATTGTGCTCGTGATTGCGCTCATTGGTCTTTTGTTAATTCTCATTCCCCTTAATCATGAGTTTTTTGATCTGCCTGATTGGACGGAAAATGTCTCCGTTTGGTGGGGGGCAGGGCTCATTCTTTTTTCAGTTACGTTACTTGTGAGTGCGAATGATACGCGGGTTTTCACTTTAATGTTGATGAGCGTTGCCTTAACGCTTGCGATCAATTTTGGCATTGTGCGCCAAGCGGCAGATTTTTACGATTTGGAGCCTGCGGGCGAGCGCGTTTCTTGGTATCAATCTCGAGGCTTTAAGATGGCCCATTTAGGGAATTATCCCGGACATATTCATTTTGTGGGGCGGTTAACAGAGCCGCTTACCGCGATTCATTCGGTTGAGATGTATCAAAAATTTAAAGAAGAAAATCCCGATGCGCGTATGATTATGTATATTAGTGAGATTGATGATCAATTAAGAGAGCGTATTGAATATTGGCAACCTTTTCGAGGGCGATATTTGGTCATAGCCCCTATTTCAGAGGTGAAGCCCTACGCTCGGTAAATTCGTGAGGAGAACGTCATGTTTAGATTTTTCGCACCTAGTTGGAAAAGCCGCTCTAGTGCGCGTCGTTTACGCGCTATTTTAGAGGAAGGACTGACGGATGATATTTTATTACAGCTTGCTAGTTATGATGCCTCGCTCGAGGTGCGTAAAGCTGCCGTTGATCGACTAACCGATCTTAACGAGCTCTACTCGCTCTGGCTCGGTGAGCGCTCTAAAGAGGGGCAGACTCATGTTATGGCGCGTTTGGCTGCGCTGATTAATGATAATAACGATGTGGCGGCGGTCAAAAAACTTTTTGAAAGCGTGCGCGTGCGTTCATTTCCTCTTGCGACCTTGCTGTTAAACGTGAATTCTCCTGAGATTCAAGAATATCTCTTTACGAAAATTGAGCATCCACACGATGTGGTAAGACTGATTGAAGCGCAAAATCCGTTCGCAGAAAGAGCGTTGGCGAAAATTGATGAGCTAGCTGTGCTGAAAACATTACAGGCAGAATTAAAAAATAATGATAAGCGAGCGCATCAACTCATTCGTGGACGCATTGCCGAGCTTGAAGCGGTTAAAGCGAAGAAGGCGCAGGCGGAAACGCTCATTGATGCCTATCGTCTGTTATCAGAAAGTGAGCCACTTGCGGCGCTGAATAAACTAAGCGAAATTGATAGTCAATGGACTGCTGAGGCGCTTCCTGAACAAAAAGAGCGTGATCATTATCGTGAGGTTTATCTTGCCCGTTATCGTGAATTTAGTGAGCAGTATCAAAAAACGCAAGCGATGATCGAATCTTGTGAAACGGCACTGAATGAAGCGCATACAGAAGATGAGTTGACGGCGCTGATTGAGACGTTATCGGGGCGATTAGAAACGGCTTCGGGAGCGGTAACAGAATCGATTAAAAAATGTCTCGATACGGCAAATAGTCGCTTAAAATCACTTAAAACCGTTCATAAGGTTGAAAATCAATATCGCGGATTGATTCAGTCCACGAAAAAATTGCTTAAATCTCGCTACCAGATCGCAAATCATGAGATTGAATCGGCGATTGTCAGTCTAAAAGAGGCGATCGCGAAAAAGCCGCATGGGGAGCTTGATCGTCTATTAAATGAACTTCATCGCCGGAAAGAATTGCAAGGCCGTGCCGCTGAGATTGAGGCAAGCGTTGTCAGCAGTTTAGAAAAGCTCGGAAGTGCCATAGAAGAGGGCGTGACGCAGGTGGCTGGAAATTGCGTTAAAGAGGCTGAAACCCTATTAAATGAGAAGGGTGCGGCGCTACCTCAAGCAGTTCACCAATATCTGTTTAGAGAGCTTGGAACCTTGAAGAAAAAGCTCTATGAGATGCGTAAATGGGCTCGTTGGGGGGCTGAAAATGCCCTACAAAAACTGTGCGATAAAGCGGAAGCGCTTGCAGATGAAGAGAATAATGCCTATATCGTCGATCAATTAAAACAGCTCCGCTTAAGTTGGGATGAGGCCGCGCGAAATAATCGTCAAATCGCGAAACAATTGCGTGAGCGTTTTGATGCGGCGTGCGAAAAAGCGTTTGCCAGCGTTGAAAAAGAGCGCGACAAGAATCAAGAGTATCGCCGTTTCTATCTCAATGAAGCCCGTGAAATACTATCACTATTTCAGCAAAATATTGACCAGATTGATTGGAATAATCCCAATTGGGGAGCGATTCAACCGCTACGTACGCAATTTTTAGAGCAGTGGAATCAATATCTCAATCAATATTCAACCGGCGAGCGGATTAGTTTTGGCGCACCACTCTTTTTACCCCGTGATAAACGCATGCTCGAGCGTGAAATGCAAGGGATCTTAGCGCCGCTCAATAAAGCGATTCGAAATGCACAGCAAGTTGAGATCACCCGTCTTTATGCGCTGATTGAAGAGCTCAAAGGCTTGGCGGCTGAGATGCAAGATGAGCAGGCGGATATTGATAGTATTCTTGCAGATTTTAAAATTATGAAGCAGGAGTTTAAGCCGAAACTCGTGCTCCGTTATCGTGATCATCGCCGTTTGATGAAGTCCTATAAGGAAGTCACAGAAACGCTCTACGCCCATGAGCAATCCTATCGCTCCGCTTCTGATGAAAAACGCTCGCAAAATGCCGGTAAAAAACGAGCTGTATTAGCGGAAATGTCTGCTTATCTTAATGAGCTGAATGGGGATAATCTCGCTGGTTTTGAAGCGAAAATGGATCATTTTCAAGAAGCGTGGGATGAAGCGGGCGTTGTTGCCAAGCAAGATCATCGCCAATTGATGGCAGAGCTCCACGGGATTAAAGATCAATTGTTTGAAGCGCGCCTGCGTATCGAAAATAGTTTAAAAGATGCCAAGTTAGAGAAAAGTATTGCTATCGCTAAAGCACTCGGCACTCTTGAGGAGTGTGCAGTTAAAGGGGAAGCGTTTTCACTTGCAGAGATGCCAAAACCGACTGAACGCCCGCTGTTAAAACGGTATGAGTGTTTAGCTGAAATTGAAAAAGGCAATGACGCGGCGCGTTTATATCTTCAAACTCTTTATGAGGCGCGGGATAATGAGGCGCGGAAACTTGCGGTGGTGCACGATATTTTAATCTCGCGTGAAACGCCGGAAGAGGATCGAGCGCTCCGTGTTCAGTATCAATTAGAACGGTTGCCCGATGAAATGATGGGGCGTGTAAAAAGGCCTATTAATAAGCAGCTAGAGATGCTGTATAATGATTGGTTTGAAAAAATAGTGGGTGAGCTGGAGCCAAAGTTATGGCAGCGCTTTTTTGATTAATTGATAGTCAAGCGCGGTAACTTTCGTTACTATATTTGCCTCTTTATGGTCGAAACGTTAAAAGGAAGAGTTCGTTAATTATGATGCAATTTATTCGAAATCACTCAACGAGTTGGTTCGCAAAGATTCTCTTTATAGGGATTGGTGTCTCCTTCTTAGGATTTGGGGGTGCGAATCTATTTGGTGGCGGGGGTAGTTGCCGTTATGTTGCG
>JAAZCI010000113.1 GCA_012513365.1 Lysobacteraceae bacterium | reverse complement strand
TGATCCGGAGATTAAAAAAGAGTTTGAGACAAGTATCTCACTCTCAAAATTAACGCTGCCGCATCCGATGGTGCGCGTGATTATCGCCGAACAGCTCTTTAGAGCGTGGAGCATTATTCACAATCATCCCTATCATCGTGAGTGATGGGTTTGTGGTTATAACTGTACAAGATAAACAATGATCGAAGTGGTCAAAATAAAAGAGAGCGGGGAATCCTCCTTCGCTCTCTTTTTTTGCCTTACGATTAGGTAATTAAACGTCCGTTATGGGGAATAAGGGGATTACTCTTTAATCCCAACAAATTCACCAAACAGATCGTGTGATGAATAGTCATCAATGCGAGCAAGGACGATTTTGCCTTCAAGATTATCCGGCGCATTATCCACAAATACAACGCCATCAATATCGGGAGCATCGGCTTTTGAACGACCAATCGCGCCTTCAGCGTCATATTCATCAATGATCACTTCAATAGTGGTGCCAACGCGCGCTTCAAGTTTCGCTTCCGAGATCTCTGCCTGCACTTCCATAAAGCGAGCTAAGCGCTCTTCTTGAATTTCAGGATCGATGAGTTCAGCAATATCATTCGCTTTTGCGCCAGTAACGGGGGAGTATTTAAAAGCGCCGACGCGATCGAGTTTTGCTTCACGGAGGAAATCGAGAAGTTCTTCAAACTCTTCTTCCGTTTCGCCCGGGAAACCGACGATAAAGGTGGAACGAATCACAATCTCTGGGCAGATTTCGCGCCATTTTTTAATGCGTTCGAGCATATTTTCGCTATTGGCGGGGCGTTTCATCGCTTTTAAAATACGCGGAGAGGCGTGCTGTAATGGCACATCTAAATAGGGAAGAATTTTCCCTTCGGCCATCAGTGGAATCAGTCTGTCTACGTGCGGATAGGGATAAACATAATGGAGGCGCACCCAAACACCGAGCGTTGCAAGCTGTTCGCAAAGCTCTTGAATGTTTGATTTAACCGGGCGGCCATCCCAAAATCCGAGTTCATATTTCGTATCAACGCCGTAAGCGCTCGTATCTTGCGCTACCACTAATAGCTCTTTTACGCCGGCATGAACGAGCTGTTTTGCTTGCGTTAACACACGATCAATCGGGTAAGATTGATGCTTTCCGCGCATCGTTGGAATGATGCAGAAGGTGCAGGAATGATTGCATCCCTCTGAAATTTTAAGGTAGGCGTAGTGACGTGGGGTGAGCTTAATCCCGCCTTCAGGTACTAAATCGGTAAACGGATCGTGCGGGCGGGGTAGGTGCGTGTGAATCGCATGCATCACCTCTTGGAACGCGTGCGCGCCGGTGATGGCTAAAACGTTGGGATATTTTGCGAGAATCTCTTCAGAGCGGGCGCCAAGGCAACCGGTGACGATCACTTTACCATTCTCATCGAGGGCTTCGCCGATCGCGTCCAAACTCTCTTGAACGGCCGAATCGATAAATCCACAGGTGTTAACCACCACAAGGTCCGCCGATTCATAATCGGGCACAATCTCGTACCCTTCGGTGCGAAGTTGCGTCAAAATATATTCAGAATCCACAAGGGCTTTCGGGCAACCAAGGGAGATAAAACCAACTTTTGGGGTATTGCTTTGCATAGAACGTTGCTTACATCGT
>JAAZCI010000112.1 GCA_012513365.1 Lysobacteraceae bacterium | reverse complement strand
CGCAGACAACGACAGCGAAAACAGCAATGAAGATGAGATAAACGCCATTGAATCAACTTGGCTGACGATCCAACATCATCTCTTTAATTTGGGCGGAGAACTTGCGATGCCCGAGCATGCCTTTATTGATGATGCGATTACCGAAACGCTCGAACGCTTGATTGTCACCTATAACGAGGCACTGCCGCCACTGAAAGAATTTATCCTTCCCGGCGGTTCACTTCTTGTGGCGAAAACCCACCTACTTCGCACCATCACTCGCCGTGTCGAGCGCAGGCTTGTTGCCCTACACGAGCGCGATCCGCTCAATCCGGCATCGATTATCTTTATCAATCGCCTCTCTGATTATCTCTTTGTCACTGCGCGCCATATCGCACGCATTACCAAAACGCCCGAGGTGATGTGGGATAAAACAAAACTATGAGCGGACAGAGCGCAAGATCCTTTCCGACAACCTTAATACTCATGGAGATTTCGAGCGACAATCTCGCGTGGGCAGATCACCATTATCCGCAATATTCGCTCAATACTGATTCCGAAAAACGGAGCGAGCAATACCGTTTAGGCCGCGCGCTGCTTCATCATGCGCTGATCGATATTGCCGGTATAGCGCAAACCGATTTGTGCCACATTATTGAATTTCAATACGGCGAACATGGTCGCCCTTTTTTGACACCCCCTTATCAAAATATCTATTTTAATCTGAGCCATACGGATCGCTCGGTAGCCCTTGTGATCGGGCAATCCCCCGTAATTGGTGTCGATATTGAACAGATTAAACCGCGCCGGTTTTTTGATCGACTCCTCACCCGCACCTTTACTGAAAAAGAACAGCACTGGATTCAAACTGCCCCCGACTTTAAAGCTGCCTTTTTTATGCTCTGGTCGGGGAAAGAGGCTTATCTTAAGGCTGATGGATCGGGATTATCCCGTCTTTCTGAATTAGAATTTGATCCCGTCAACAGAACAATGCACGGCCCGCTTGAAATCGATTCGAATTATCCCGATGCGGATCCCGATAAGAAATCAACAATTAAAAACAATTACTTGCTTTCTATGACGATTCTTAACGCAAATGAAATTGAGGACAAAAAAGCCCAAAGTTTAGCACTATTAATCCCGGAAAATGCGGCAGAATCTTTACAAATCTTAGGCATAAAAAAAGGCGCTTTCGCACCTTTTAAAATCGATTGGCGTCATCAATTACAGAGTGATTAATCGATCCATTTAACCAAGATAATCCCTTTGTAATCATTATCCGCTGTGTTAACTCACTAACACAGCGATTATGGCATTAATCGTTATCTTCAATTAAGAAATCTTCACGGTCTGCACCTGCTTCCACTTTTTCGCGCATCCATACCGGCATCTTACCGCGACCGCTCCACTTCTCTTCGGGGTTGTCAGGGTTTTGATATTTCGGCGGAACTTTACGTCCTTTCCGTGGGTTACGCTCTTCAAAAACATCATCGAAGGAGAGACCGGAATCATCGAGCAAGCGCTTGATCTGTTTTTTAATCTTTTTCGCATCCGCTAATCGACGTTTCTCGATTTCACGGCTCGCACTTGCAATCACGCTTTCAATCTCTTCAACGCTCATGCTTTCAAAATCTATCTGTTTAATCATGGGTACAATCCTTATTACCTCTTTACGTTTCTTATAAAACACTCTACTGGTTAATATTAATTATATCGTTTTATATGTCAAATAAGATTAATGATTTATCATTATCAATAATTTTTATTGTAACCGATGAGAAATTTTGAAGCATTGTCGAATTCGTGGCGTTCTCGCAAAATCTTCTGGGAGCGTCGCCTTCGAAATATCGATGATTTCAAAGCGTTCCGAGAGCGATTCATCCATCTTAAATTGGCGTAGGTTGGTAGAGAAAATAAGCTCGCCTCCACGGTCAACAAGACGCATCGCTTCGCTAATCAGATGCTCGTGGTCGCGCTGAATATCGAGCACCCCTTCCATCCGTTTTGAATTTGAGAAAGTCGGCGGGTCCATAAAGATCAGATCAAATTTATCCGTACGCTGCTCCATTAGGGGCTTACGGCGCATCTTCTCGATATGCTTACGCAGCCACTCAAAAACATCGCTCTGATCAAAAATGTGTTTTGGTCCTTGATGACCATTGAGGCGCATATTGCGCTCCGCCCATTTTAAATAGGTACGCGACATATCCACCGAAGTAGTCGTCCTCGCGCCACCATTGGCCGCATGCACCGTACCAACGCCGGTATAGCAAAAGAGATTCAAGAAGCGTTTATTGCGCGCATTTTCAAACAGATATTGACGCACCGAACGGTGATCGAGAAAGAGCCCCGTATCGAGATAATCCACAAGATTAACTAAGACCCGTGCAGAGCCTTCATTCACCTCGAAAAACTCCCGCGATTCATCATATTTCTCGTACTGATCTTGCCCTTTTTGACGGCGACGATGTTTCACATAGATATGCTCTTCACGCACCTCATCAAAGACCATCGGCACAATGGCGAGCACTCGATTAAAGCGCTCTTCAGCCACTTTTAGATTGATGGTTTTCGGCGCAGCATATTCATAGATCACAAGGCGATCGCCATAGCGATCAATCGCCACATTAAATTCAGGAAGATCCGCGTCATAAAGACGGTAGCACTCGATCGACTGGCGATTGGCCCAACGCTCTAAATGCTTTTTATTTTTAAGGAGGCGATTGCGGAAATCTTCCCCGCCCCCACTTAAAATTTGCTCTAAATTATGGCGAACTTCGTTGGCATCGGCTTTTTCACGATCGACAAAATAATCCGGTGCAATGGTAAATTGCAGATAGGTGGTCTCAAGCGCCCCATTAAAAAACTTATTGAGTTTGCGTGCACGCAGCCCCATCACTCGGCCCAATTCGGTATCGGAGGTAATGACGCCGGCATCAAATCCCGCAAATTGACGCATCCAATCACCAAGGTCTTGATAGGTTTCCACGAGCTCAACTTTATCGCCCAAACGCTCACCATACGGTGGGTTCGTGACGATTAAACCGGGCGTTAATCCTTCCGGCATTTCAAAATCTTGGAAGTTTTTATGATGGAAGGTCATATTTTTAAGGACGCGAGCTCGGTCCGCATTCGCTTTGGTAATCCCGATCATCCGCGCACTGCGCTCAACGCCATAGAGTCGGCCGTTATAACGAGCCTCCCCTTTCTCTGCACGCTCGCGCGCATCCGCAAGACAGACGTCCCACTCCTCTTCGCGGAATTTACGCCAATTCATAAAGGCAAAATCATTCCGATAGAGCCCCGGGGCAATGTCTCGAGCCATGAGCGCCGCTTCAATTAAAATCGTTCCTGCACCACACAGCGGATCGATAAAATCCTCATGCTTTGCCGCTTTTTCAGGCCAATTAGAACGATATAAAAGCGCCGCCGCTAAGTTTTCTTTAATCGGCGCAACTCCCTGCTCGGTTCTAAAGCCGCGCTTATGAAGGGGCTCACCGCTCAGATCAAGATAGAGGGTGTAATTTTTATCATGAATGTGTACATAAAAACGCAAATCAGGATATTCGGTATCCACATTCGGGCGCGAATCGAGCAGCGTATTAAAGTAATCCACGATCGCATCTTTCACCCGAAGGGCCGCAAAATGGGTGTGAATTTTAGGCGCTTTTTGCGTCGTCACTTTTGTGGCAAAAGTGTTGTTATCACTCATGTGCGATGACCACGGGAATGTACTTAATTGTGCGTACAGATCGTCAAGATCACGCATCGTCCCGGTTTTTAATTGTAACAACACGCGCGATCCGCAACGCACCCACAGACAGGCTTTATACGCATCTTGAGTGGTGCCTTCGAACACAACTCCCGATCCTTCTTGCTTCCCTTCAATGCCAAGTTCGGCCAGCTCACGAATTACATAAGGGGTTAACCCGCGCGCGCAGGTAATAAAAAAAAGCGACATAATAATATTAACTCAATAAGGGTATAAAAATGGGATGTGTGCACGAAGCGCCAATCTGGCCAATCCGTCTGTTTCCAGCAACGCCGAAAAGAGGATCATGTGCAACCATAAGAAATCTAATGATTATAGTGAACATTAAATTATAGCGCAGATTCGATTATCTGCAAAATCTGATCGATTATTTTAATATTGATGCGGAAATATCGTCGCGAGCACTATTTACAATTTACGTCACTTCGATCCACAATCATCGGCACTTTCCCCTCAGTTTGGACGCTTTTAATTAATAAACATTATCAGTTTTTCGTAATCTAATAAATATTTTATATCAATATCAAGCGCCTAAATACTCCATGCCGATCTGGCATAGGCTTTGCTTTATAGAGAGTATCGAAAACCCCAGGTATACAGGGACGTATGCCTTATGCAGAGGTTTTGTTACCGAAGTCTCTGCAACTTTATTTTGCACCCATGGAGCATGAGGATCCATGCAATCGGGGAGAATCTCTCCATGGCGTGTAATTTTGGAAGATTGTATCCTTGATACCGCTAACGGTTCACAGTCCTCCGTTAAATTAATTCTGATCGATTAATTTAATGCTTTTAGCCCTACACCCGTTGATGTAGGGCTTTTTTTATGCCGAAAATTATGCTTAAAAAGGTTAAACCAAGACACCTTTATTGTAGGCCGAGGTAATGCGAAGCAGACGTCTAACGTGATCACCAATCGCCCCTTTCACCGCCTCTTCATCGATAATATTGCCATCAGGATCGATGGTTGCGCTGATGCCATACGGATTACCGCCACTCGCTTGAGCATGAGGGCTAACAAACCCAGTGGGAACAATGATCGCGCCCCAATGTTGCATCACGGTATAGATCGAATCGATCACGCGTTCTTGTCCGCCGTGGAAATTATTCGCACTGGTCATCGCGGTAACAAATTTATTGACCGTACGACCCTGCGCCCAAAATCCACCTAATCCATCTAAAAAGAGTTTAAATTGTGCGGCCATTACCCCAAAACGTGAAGGGGATGCAAAAATAATCGCATCGGCCCAATCTAAATCGTCCTCACTCACCACTTCAATACCAGCGCAGTCTTCCACATTTTCAAGCCATAACGGATGCTCTTTAATCACATCCATTGGCACCGTTTCCGCCACTTTACGCAGCTGCACTTTTGCTCCACACTCTTGCGCTGCCTTACTCGCCCAGCGCGCCATCTGAGTGTTGGTACCATTCATACTATAAAAAACAATGAGTAAATTTGCTTTCATCTTTTCTCCTTTCAGTACTCAAGTTTATGAGTGACTAAAAAAACAAATTGCTAATGATTTAATTGATTATTATTCGTGTAAGAAGACTCGTTTCTTCTTAAATTGCATTTAACTTTTGTTTAACATTGCGTTATTGATCTCCCCACTATATCACCCACAGCGCTGATAATATAGACCCTTTGAGGGAATTTTCTCTTTCTTAGGGGTTCGAAATTAAAGTATCAGCCAGCAAGATTTTTAGAGACCCTTAGTAATCGATCCTATCAAACAGAGATTATCCAAGAGTTACAAAAGTGATAAGGAATAAAAAAGAAAAGGGCTCTTTTCACCATATCCGGCACTTTTCACTTTCCCGCAGGCAAAGAAAAAGCCTCTAGCTATCTTAGCTAGAGGCTTCGTATTAAGCCCTGGAGATGACCTACTCTCACATGGAACATGTCCACACTACCATCGGCGCTGATACGTTTCACTGCTGAGTTCGGGATGGGATCAGGTGGTACCATAT
>JAAZCI010000111.1 GCA_012513365.1 Lysobacteraceae bacterium | reverse complement strand
GATTGAGCGCTGCGTTACCATTAATGAGCTCGCAAACGATGAGGCGACGGGCGATGATTTTAATAAACCGGGCCATATTTTCCCACTGATTGCGAAAGATGGCGGAGTGCTTGAGCGCCGCGGACATACTGAAGCATCGGTAGATATTGTAAAACTTGCGGGATTAAAGCCGGTTGCGATGATCTGTGAGATTTTAAAAGATGATGGTGATATGGCGCGTGAACCGGATCTCATCGAATTTGCCGAAAAGCACGATCTACTCCTATTAACGATTGCGGACATTGTGGCTTATCGTGAATTTATCTTAACGCCAGAAAGTGATGCAAAACTTCCCACAGAATTTGGCGATTTCCGTATCTTTAGCTTTCAAAATAAACTTGGCGGTGAGCCCCATGTTGCGCTCGTTAAAGAGGGATCAGATTTTAATCAACCGGCGACGATTCGGATTCACTCAGAATGTTTAACGGGGGATATTTTCCACTCGATTAAATGCGATTGCCGCCGTCAGCTCGAATTTGGGCTCAATGAGATTGCCCAAGCTGAAAACGGAATTTTAATCTATCTGCGTCAAGAAGGGCGCGGGATTGGCTTGGTGGAAAAAATTAAAGCCTACGCGCTCCAAGATAGTGGTTTAGATACCATTGACGCGAATGTGAAGCTCGGGCATGAGGTGGATTCGCGCAGTTATGAGGAAGCGGTGAGTATGCTCAACTATTTTAATGTGAGCAATGTCAAACTTATTACAAATAACCCTGAAAAGGTTGCGGCGCTGAAAGCGGGGGGCATTAATGTGCTCGAACAGGTGGCGACGCCGCGCTTTGAGACGGATGAAAATCGGGGTTACCTAACGGTGAAAGCGGATCGCATGGGGCATCAGTTCGATAAGATTGCTCAATAATGATTCGTTTGCAAGATAAAAATATTTCATTTCGATAAAAAAATTTTATATATAACTAGAGAGAAAAATTATGAAAATCATTGAAGGTCAGCTCAATATTCAAGACAAAAAAATTGCGATTGTGGCAGGGCGTTTTAATAGCCTCATTACCAAGCAACTTATTGAAGGGGCGAAAGATGCGCTCTGCCGTAGCGGTCTTAAAGAAGAAAACATCACCCTTGCGTGGGTACCGGGCGCTTATGAGATTCCGCTAATTGCGAAAAAATTCGCGCAAAAGGCTGATATTGACGCAGTTATCTGCCTAGGAGCTGTGATTCGCGGGGCAACGGCTCACTTTGATTTTGTTGCTGGCGAAGCGGCGAAAGGAATCGGTCAAATTGGGATCGATGCGGGGAAACCAGTCATGTTTGGAGTTTTGACCACAGACACCATTGAACAGGCCCTTGAAAGAGCCGGTACGAAGGCGGGAAATACGGGCTACAATGTTGCCGTGGGTGCTGTAGAAATGATCAGTTTACTCGAGCAGATAGATTAAAGGTTTTGAATTTCTTTTGCATCATAATCTTGTTATGATAAAGAAGGTTTGAACGGTTACTTGATTTTTAAAATCAATGGCTAATTGGTCTTAATGATCATTAACAATAAAAACAGATCAAAATAAATATCTAGGAGGTAGTTTTGAGTAAAGTCAATAGTCTTAACACACTCTCCACACTTGATGTGAATGGTAAAACGTACCATTATCACTCGCTTAAAAAAGCTGGAGAAGCCTTAGGTGATCTTTCATCACTTCCAAAATCGATGAAAGTTCTTTTAGAAAACTTATTACGCTACGAAGATAATAAAACCGTAACGTTAGACGATATTAAAGCGATTGGTGAGTGGCTTAAAAACCGTACATCAAAACACGAAATTCAATATCGCCCAGCGCGCGTTTTAATGCAAGACTTCACAGGGGTTCCTGCGGTAGTTGACTTAGCAGCAATGCGTGATGCAATGGCGAAAGCGGGCGGTGACCCGAAAAAGGTTAATCCTTTAGCGCCGGTTGATTTAGTCATTGACCACTCGGTAATGATCGACTCATTCGGTACCCAAAGCTCTTTCCAAACCAACGTTGAAAAAGAGATGGAACGTAACGGTGAGCGTTATGAGTTCTTAAAGTGGGGTCAAGGCGCGTTTGATAACTTCCGCGTTGTGCCTCCTGGAATGGGTATCTGTCACCAGGTTAACTTAGAGTATCTCTCACAAGTGGCTTGGGTATCTGAAAAAGACGGAAAATCATGGATCATGCCTGATACGGCTGTGGGAACTGACTCACATACACCAATGGTTAATGGTCTTTCAGTATTAGCATGGGGTGTGGGCGGTATCGAAGCGGAAGCGGCGATTCTTGGTCAACCAATCTCAATGTTAATTCCTGAGGTTGTGGGCTTTAAACTTGAAGGTAAACTTCGTGAAGGCGTAACCGCGACTGACTTAGTATTAACGATCGTACAAATGCTCCGTAAACACGGTGTGGTTGGTAAATTCGTTGAGTACTACGGTAGTGGTTTATCAGAGCTTCCACTTGCAGACCGTGCAACAATTTCAAACATGGCGCCTGAATATGGTGCAACCGTTGGTTTCTTCCCCGTTGACGAAGTGACGCTTAACTATATGCGTTTAACTGGTCGTGACGAAGAGGTAATCGCGCGTACTGAAGCATATGCAAAAGAGCAAGGCTTATGGTACAACGACGGTGATGAGCCTGTGTTCACAGCAACACTTGAGCTTGATTTAAGCACCGTAGTTCCAAGCTTAGCGGGTCCTAAACGCCCACAAGACCGCGTTGTATTAAGCGATCTTCAAAAAGCGTTTGACGGATTTGCAGAAGGCCAAGGCGATGATCTTTCACTTTCAAAAGAGATCACCATCGACGGCGAAACGGTAACCTTAGATCAAGGTGACGTAGTATTCGCGGCAATTACTTCATGTACAAACACTTCAAACCCAAGCGTTATGATGGCAGCGGGTCTAGTGGCTGAAAAAGCGGCGAAACTTGGTATCAAACGTAAACCATGGGTGAAAACATCACTTGCTCCCGGTTCACGCGTTGTAAGTGAATACTTAGATGCAGCCGGGTTAACCGCATCACTTAACGAAGTGGGCTTTAACTTAACCGGGTATGGTTGTACGGCGTGTATCGGTAACTCAGGTCCTCTAATTCCTGAAGTGGCTGCAGCGATTGACGAGAAAGATTTCACGGTATCATCGGTTCTTTCTGGTAACCGTAACTTCGAAGGTCGTATCCACGCACAAATCAAAGCAAACTGGTTAGCGTCGCCTCCGTTAGTTGTGGCATTTGCAATCGCGGGTACAACCCGTATCGATCTTGCAAACGATCCAATTGCTAAAGATAAAGATGGTAATGATGTATTCTTAAAAGATATCTGGCCATCAAACCAAGAGATCGCGGATGCAGTAGCAAAAGTTGACGGTACAATGTTCCGTAAAGGCTACGCAGGCGTATTTGATGGGGATGAATCATGGCAAGCGATCAATGTTAGCGCAAGCGAAACCTACGCATGGAATGAGAAATCAACCTACGTTCAACATCCTCCATATTTCGAGAATATTGATAAGCCAATCGCGGCATTATCATCGATCGAAAATGCGAATGTGTTAGCGTACTTCGGCGATTCAATCACAACGGACCACATCTCACCAGCCGGTGCGATTATGGCGGATTCTCCTGCAGGTCGTTACTTGCAAGAGCGTGGCGTTGAGCCAAAAGACTTCAACTCATACGGTTCACGTCGTGGTAACCATGAAGTGATGATGCGCGGTACGTTTGCTAACATCCGTATCCGTAACAAAATGCTTTCAGGCGTTGAAGGCGGTTACACGAAACACATTCCAACCGGTGAAACTCTTCCAATTTATGATGCAGCAATGCGTTATAAAGAAGCAGGTACACCAACGATTATCCTAGCGGGTAAAGAGTACGGAAGTGGTTCAAGCCGTGACTGGGCTGCAAAAGGTCCAAATCTTCAAGGCGTTAAAGCAGTTATCGCTGAGAGCTATGAGCGTATCCACCGTTCGAACTTAATCGGAATGGGTATTCTCGCGCTTCAATACAAAAATGGCGACAACGCTGAGAGTTTAGGCTTAAACGGCGAAGAGACCTTCTCGATCGAATTTGATGACAACATCAAACCTGGTCAAGATATCAACGTAACTGCGAAAAAAGCAGACGGCACCGAAGTGAAATTCACCGTGCTTTGCCGTATCGATACCCTTAACGAAGTAGATTACTTCAAAGCGGGCGGTATCTTACATTACGTATTACGCCAAATGATTGCAGATAACTAATCAATTTAAGTAGAGGATTGATTAATCTCTGTATCAAAATAAGGCCGCTTCTTTTAAGGAGCGGCTTTTTAATGCGTGTGGGAATACATTTCAGATTAACGCGCTATACTATGTCCATTAATTTATGATTCACGAATCGATGAGAAGCTAATTATGAAAAAGATTTTACCCATCGCAGCGTGCGCTTTTTTTCTAGCAGGCTGTATTGATACGACAGGCGGTGTTGTAAAACCGCAGATGGTGAAAGGGTCCGCATTAACGATGCAAGCCGATGGTGTTACGCCCGCCGGCGCCTATGAATTTATGCCAGGACGCTTTACTGAAAGTGATCTGCTTCGCCGTTTAACCGAACAGCGTTTAGTGCTTGAAGAGTGTGGCGATGTTGAGTGTGTGGCCGATCGCCGTGATCAGCAACGCGCCATTAAACTTCGTGAACCGCGTGAGGGAGAGATCGCACCGGGTGAATTTAAATATGGTGACCGTGCCACCACCTATCTACTCTACAATTATCGTGTTGATAATCGATTTGTGGTCGATAAGATTGCGCTCTATTTCTTAGATGGTCGTTTAGCGCTCGCAACGATGCAATATCCGGAGACCAATCTCATTAATGCGATTCAGCGTGAAGCAGCGCCGAGTGCGGTTAATGATCGAACGGTTGGTGTCCTTTGCCGTATGGATGGCCAAACTCGCGTTCGACGCGCCCAAAAAGTGACGCAAAGCGATTGGCGTTCTGGCGTGAGTGATATCTATCTCTCTTATATGGAAGGGGAGTTAGTGCGCCCGGATAACTGTGAGTATGATGCTCGTGGGCAAAAGTTATTGCTCGCTCATGACAGTTCAAATTTTGCAACGCTTGAACGCGAACATAAGCGTGAAAAAGCAACCCGTCGCCGTTAATTAAAGATAATTTAGATAAAATATAGCAGATAAAAAAGAGCCCCCGATTAAAGTCAGGGGCTTTTTCTATGTTGAGAAATTACTGCTTAGTCGCTTTGATTTCGGTCGCCAGTTCTGTAGCAATCGCCTCATTTTCAACCAGAGTGTCGTGCGGTTCGACCACTTTAAGTCCGACAACGCCGGCAATAATAATGCAGAGACTTAAAATGCGCATCAGGTTTTTAGATTCACCAAAAAGGACGATGTTCAAAATGACCGCGCCCGCCGTACCAACGCCGGTAAATACCGTATAGGCGATACTCATGCTCAGGTAATTAAAGGAGAGATAGACGAGCCCAAATGAGCCGGCAATCCCGCCGTAGTAAATTAGAAAGTTGCGTAGCGTACGGCGCTCACTATAGAGACTTAATCCGTACACGCCCACCATCTCAGCGATGGTTGCTAAAAAAACGTAGAGCCAACCCATTAACATAATTATACCTCCAGATCGGCATCGTCAAGTTTGGTATTAACGTCCGATAAATTGAGCCCGACAACACCGACTAAAATGAGTCCCATAAAGAGGAGCATGGTCGAAGAGATCGCCGCATCAAAGAAGAAATAATCCATTAAGATGGTGCCAACGGTGCCGGTTCCGGCAAAGATTGCGTAGACGGTGCCTGTCGGGAGTCCTTCACACGCTTTGGCTAAAAATTGTAGATCGCAGATGATAAAGAGCACGATAAAAATCCAGTGCCACCACGCGGAAGCCGCTTTAAATCCATAAAGCCATACTAATTCGCATACACTCGTCAAAATGACGTACAGCCATGCCTTGTTCATAATATCCTATTGTTTGATATGCTAAATTGAAGTTGATTACATGCTTGGCCTCAAATAGAGCGTGATTCACACAATTTTGACGCAACTTTGGCGTGAAAAGCGCGGGAATAACGCGGTTGAGACCGTTACGAGGGGAGATTTTTTTAGAGGTGGACTTCAGTACACCAAAATGCAAAACATTGCGGTGAGAAAGGTCTGAAAGCTGTCCATATAGATACGTAACATAAAAGAGATCGAATAAAATCGATATTGATTAAGAAATTACTTCACTAATCATAAATTGTTTGGCAAATTTGTCAACTTTTGCGCGATCAATTTTTATGCCTGTAGGGCGCTAAATTACTGAAATAGAGCTTTTTTATAAGGACAATTGAGCATTTTTATCAAAAAGCAACCTCGAGTTTAAAAGTTGTGATACGATTAACCCCGAAAATTTAGTGATTGATTCATATCAACTTTCATATAAAAATAGTTAGAAATGTAAACAATCTATTACGCTAAATTATTCGAAATATAATAAAAATCAAAAGATTTACACAATTAGAAGACGTTATTTTTAGTACTGGAGGCAACGATGAAAAGAGTCGCAATTACTGCATTGGCACTCCTTCCGCTTGCGACAATGGTTGCAAATGGATTTGAGAAAGCCGTGGATAAACAGAAAGGGGCAACGGGCATTGAAGGGGAAACTTATGAGTGGACACTTCCTGAAGCGATGCAACCGAGCGGGTATATTGATGAATCTAAAATGCCAGAAGGGTCGCGCTATAGCGAAATGGTGATTTTAGGGAACAAAATTATCAATGAAACGACGCGTTATATCGGCCCACAAGCAGAAGATGAAGCGATGCGTTATGCCGGGAGCAATCTCTCGTGCGGGAGCTGTCACGCGTATGGCGGAACTCGTCAATATCAATCGGCGTATGTCGGAGTCTATTCACGCTTCCCACAATTTCGTGGACGTGGCGATTCCATCAGCACGCTTGAAGATCGTATCAATGGCTGTATGCAGCGCAGTTTAAATGGTAAACCCTTGCCAAATAACTCCGTTGAGATGAAAGCGATGGTCACTTATATGCAGTGGCTCTCTCAAGGGATTCCTGTCGGCGCGAAAGTGGAAGGTCAGGGCTTAGTGGACATTCCTTATTTAGACCGTGCGGCCGATCCTGAGCATGGTGAAGAGGTTTATATGGAAAACTGTGTGGCCTGTCACCAACAAGATGGTTCGGGAATTGTAAACCCCGTTGCGGATACCTTCGGCGGCGCTTACTATATCTATCCACCGCTTTGGGGCGATGATAGCTATAACGATGGGGCGGGCATGTATCGCTTGATGAAAGCGGCGGCCTATATCTATCACAATATGCCACAAGATAAACCAGGCACACTTTCCATTGAAGAGGCGTATGATGTAGCCTCATATATCAATAGCAAACCCCGTCCGAAAAAAGCGGGCATGGAAAATGACTTCCCCGATCGCCGTATCAAACCGGTGGATTCACCCTTTGCACCTTTTGGTGATGAGTTCTCTGAAGAAGAGCACCGCTTAGGGCCGTTTGAACAGATGATTAAATAGTCTCTTAAGGTCAATATGACAAAGCCTAGATTCTGATGAGTCTAGGCTTTTTTTATGATGCGTCAATTGACGAGTTTTAGTTAATCCTCTAAATGACTCACTGGGAGAAATTGAAAAGGGGGATGATATTCAAATTTTCCGGAGACTTCACCGCCAAAGATATGGGATTGATCGGGTCCGAGATCGAGTTTTTTTACATTCTCCTCCGCACCACTAAAATCGACTTTATTGAGATCGACCCAGAAGAGATTGGGGGAGACGGCAGACTCGAAGAAATAACGGCGAGCTTTATGATCGATCACAGTGCGCCAGCGGGTTGAAGAGATATTCGGTTCCGCTTCGGTATTTAATCCAAAGGGAACGGAGACATTGCGTATAACGCTAAAGACGCTTGCAAGAGAGCTACGTTCATCGCCATCTTTAGGGATTGAGTTGATATAAAATGAGGCGCGCACAAATCGATCCGCTGCGCGATTACTGCCCGGAAGCATCACCGTGCCGCCAATCTGTTTCCAATAATCATTAAGAGCAAGTTGCTTTTCATAGGCCGGCGAATTGGTCATCACTTGATAGGCTTTATTGTGATGAATCACCTGTTTTCCATCAATATATTCCACAATCGCGCTATCGCCATATTTATCCGAGAGCGAGAGATGAAGCGCCGCTAAACGAGTATCGCCCGGGACTTGATCGCTAATGACAATAAACGGCTCTGTCTCAAGCGCATTGACCGCCTCTTGAACGGTGGCAAAATTATCGAGCATATATTGCGCCCAAAGTGAGAGCGATAAGGTGGGTTTATCCACATCGTGAGGATCGGGATATTCCGATTCCGCTAACCAAAGAAGATTCGCCGCTAGTCCCGCTTCATTCATGCCGTCGGTAGTAGCAATATCATAGCCGGAGGCAATCACACTGCCATATTTTGCCTTCCAGTGGATCGACTTTGAATTCGCGGCTCCGGTTCGATCAATTCCGCGGGGGAGAATCCATAAATTGGTGCCGACATCGACTTTCCAATCCATCGACCGTGCCGTCATAATCCGTTCATTATCACCATGAAAGACAATGCGCGTACAGGCATCAGCAATGCCGAAGGAAAGTCCGCCTGCAAGCAGCAGTGTGGGAAGGATTCTTTGAATCTTTTTAATCGAAAAACGCACCATAAAAGCTCCTTAGATGAGGGGTTATTTAGGTCTAGTGTAGCTGAGAATTTGTAAATTAGCATTTTGTGATTGATTGCGGTCAAGGGAGCGAGTCATTGTTATAAAACGGTCACAATTGATGCGCATATTCAACTTGTCAAATTTCAAAATAACAAGGAATCCTATGACTCAAGAGGAAAATCAGACCTTCATGGAAGATCTATTAACACTGCGTAGAATTAATGGGTTTAGTGAGCATGATCTTGATCGTTTAAATAAGATCGCGCCACTTATTACCCCAAAGCTTGCTGAATTGACCGATCAATTTTATTGTCAATTAGAACGAAGTCCTCACACAGCCCCTTATTTAGAAGGACGTGTGCAGCTCTTAAAAAAGACCCATCTTGAGTGGCTCACATCACTCTTTACGACGCGCCTAGAGGAGGATTATTTGGCTGCGCAATGGGCGATTGGACGCGTGCATGCAAAGATGCATATTGCGCCGATTTTTGTGGCATCGAGTATGAGTTATCTGCGCTCGGAGTTTCCCAAGCTCTTAGATAGTGAGCTTCTCAGTGAGATAAATCATAGCAAAGATGAGCTCATTAGTTCGGTACTCAAAATGCTCGATATTGTCCATTTTGTCATCGATCAAAGCTATTACGATCGGCTGCGCGAGGTGACCGGTATCTCTAAAGCGTTGCTCCATCGCCTGATGCAATAACCATGATGAAATAACACCGAGTAACAAGATCTGAGTAGGAGGGATTGATATGAATCGTGAGCACTCAACGCGATATTGATATCATAGGAGTGTTTAACGCTATGGAATGACTGTTATGAGCCTACGCATAATTCAGCACCCGTTAATCGGGGCGTATCTTTTTCTCTTTATTTGGATGATTGTGGTGATCGGTTGCCGGATTATCGCGTTCGATGAGATCATGATCTTTATTGGGTTTATGGTGCCGATTGTGCTCTTTTTATATGGCGTTGCCCGCTTTGCTTTTTATCGGAAGAAATACCCAAGGGTGACGATAGCGGATATTAAGGCGATTTTTGAGCATTCCGATCAAGTGTTTAACAAGCCGATCACGATCCGCGGTATTGTAGAGACCGATGAGATGCCGATCTTTTCTGGAGTCGATCAGGAGGCACTTGTCTATACTGAGCTCGGTGCTAATCTAGATATTGGGAAGACGGCCACGCCCTCCAAATATGCGGCGCTGAATAATAGAGCCGAGCAGATGGGATTTTATATTAATGACGGCACGGGGCGTGTTCGTATTTTAAATGATCGGCCCCTGTCGGTGCGTAGCGAGCGCAATATCACTTTAGCTGGGGGCATTATTGCGCTTGAAAAGCGAATTCTTGTGGGGGAAGAGGTGTTGGTGACAGGCATTCCTGATAAGTGGAATTGCACATTAATGCTCGAACCTTATCAAGGGAGTATTTTCGTTGATACCATTCTTGAGCCTGAACGGATGAGGTTTCGGGATCAATTAGTGCCGCTGTTACAGAGTGGGTTTTATACGCTCTTTATTGCGATTCTTGCAGCCTTTTTACTTTTGTTTCGTACGATCGAGCCGGAAACCCCGCTTATTCCATTTGATTGGCTTACGCTTCTATTTCTACATATGGTCAGTGGCTATATCGGCATTATGGCGTTTGGCTATCTTGGGGTACTTATTAAGCCGCTGGGGGTGATTAACTTAGGGTTTGCACTTGGCGGATTGATCGGGATCGGCATACTCTTTTTGTGTCCCTTTTTGCAGCCATATGTCAATATCTCCATCGATGGGATGTTTTATGCGCTTATATGCTGTTATGCCGGCGGAATTTTTGTGTGTTTACTGAATTATCGCCGCCTTAATTATGTGACTAAGGATATTAAATAATCAATTGAATAGAGTCGATTAAACAAGGGCTCCCGACAGGATGCCAAAGATCGCGCCAATACAGACAATGCTCCACGGCGGGAAGCGCCAAAATGCAATGAGAGCAAAGAGGAGGGCGGCGATGGAAAGATCTTTGGAGCTATGGATGGTAGAGGTCCAGAGGGGCGTATAAAAAGCGGCACACAATAACCCAACCACTGCTGCATTGACGGCCATTAGGGCTCCGCGAGCTTTACGATAACGGCGGAGGCTTTCCCAAAAGGGCATCACTCCAACCATGAGGAGAAACCCGGGGAGAAAGATCGCGATCGTGGCCATAATCCCGCCAAGTATTCCGCCAATATCCGTACCGATAAAGGATGCAAAGGTAAAGAGTGGCCCGGGTACAGCTTGTGTTGCTCCGTAGCCTGCGATAAAGGTTTCATGGGCAATCAATCCTGTTGGCACAAATTCTTGCTCAAGGAGCGGAAGCACAACATGACCGCCTCCAAACACAAGTGCCCCTGAGCGGTAAAACTTCTCAAATAGCGTGACGTCGGATTGAGGATTATCGATAAAGTAGCTCAGTACGGGGAGCCCGACGAGAAGGATTATAAAGAGCACGAGCGCACCATAGGCGATCGATTTATTAAGGGGTTGATTAAGCGGTTGTTTAATTGGGGGCGCGTTATCTCTCTCATCAGAATGGTCCGCGTTACAGAAAAATAGTCCGTAGAGAGCCGTCAATAGAATAATTACCACTTGCGCAAGGGCGTGATGCCAAAGGAGCGCCAATATTAATGCAAATAGTGCAATGCCGCGGCGCGTATTATCGGGCGTTAAGGTCTTTGCCATGCCGCTTAAGGCGTGCAGTACAATGGCAATGGCCACAAGTTTTAGCCCGTGAATTAATCCGCTTAAAAAGGGGAGCTCAAAGGCGGTGAGCGAGAGCGCAAAGAGCATTAACAAAATCACTGAGGGAAGTGTAAAACCTAAAAAGGCGGCGATGCCTCCTAAAAGTCCTCCGCGAGTCATGCCGATGCCAAGCCCAATTTGGCTGCTCGAAGGCCCGGGGAGAAATTGAGCGAGCGCAATGAGATCGGCATACGCCTTTTCAGAAAGCCACCGGTGCCGGCGTACATAGACTTCATGGAAATAGCCTAAATGCGCAGAAGGTCCCCCAAATGAGGTGAGCCCAAGTTTGAGCGATACGAGGAAAATCTCCCAGAGCATTCTAAATTTAGATCCAAATTTCGAATGTGTCTGTGTTGAGTCATATTGTGGCGGCGTTAACATCAATGGATCCCTTCATAATTTAAGCGTCGGCGCGTCTTCCCGTAGCATAGCGTATTAAATCCATATGACAAGCTGATGACAAGGAGGTGACAGGCGTTAAAGAAGTTATCAAAAGAGATTTGCATGTGGGGAGATCATTTGCCGTAAAATATGCCTAATCAATATCCATTGAACAGCCATTAAACAGCGATTAAATAGAGAGGGAATAATGAACGCAGAAAATCAACAGACAATTCAAGGGGAGCGCTTTAATATCTATACGCATCTGATTGGGACGCTGCTTGCACTTGGTGGAATGGTCTTTCTGATTGTGCATTCGAGTCTCTATCAAAATGTGTGGAAGATTGTGAGTGTATCAATCTATGGGGCAGCGCTTGTTCTGTTATATGCGATATCGACGCTCTACCACGGCCTTAAAAAAGAGCGTACCAAACAGATTTTCCAGCGCCTTGATCATGCGGTGATCTATATTTTGATTGCTGCGAGTTATACGCCTTATACGCTCGTTACCCTTCGGGGACCATGGGGCTGGTCGCTCTTTGGCGTATCGTGGGGATTGTGTCTGATAGGGGTGATTCAGGAATTTTGGATCGGCTGGCGGACGCAAGTATTCTCGATGCTCTTATATGTGGTGATGGGCTGGCTCATTGTGATCGCCGCAAAACCTTTAATGCTAACGCTCTCAACTGCCGGGTTATTTTGGCTCGTGCTCGGGGGCATTATCTATACCG
>JAAZCI010000110.1 GCA_012513365.1 Lysobacteraceae bacterium | reverse complement strand
TTATAGATTTAGGCAATGATGCAATCAAGCTTTGGACTGAGTCAGATCAAAACGAAGTAGTCGGCAATATTCACGAAAACCCCGAGCTACTGGAGAACAAGCAATGAGCAAATACAAAGTAGGAGACAAAGTCCACTACACCAACGGCAACGGCTTTTATATCGGCGTTTTTAAGGTTATTGGGAAAGAGGTGCGACTTGGAGAGCAAAGATACTTTTTAGAAGATGACGGAAACCCCGAGCACTACTCAATCAAAGAGAGCCAACTAAAACTAGCAAATGAGTTTGCAAAAATCGGATTTGAAGCGGAGGCAGAATAATGGCGCGTGGTATTAACAAAGCAATCATCCTCGGCAACCTTGGCCAAGACCCGACCATTCGATACACCGCAGGTGGTGCTGCAGTGACGAGCTTTTCAATTGCAACGTCTGAGGCTTGGAAAGACAAAAACACGGGAGAGCCCCAAGAGCGCACCGAATGGCATAACGTAGTATTTTTTGGAAAGCTTGCGGAAATCGCAGGCCAATACTTAAAGAAAGGCTCGAAAATCTATATCGAGGGCAAGCTCCAGACGCGCAAATGGACCGACAAAAACGGCATTGATCGTTACACAACCGAGATTATAGCCCACGAATTGCAAATGCTTGGTGGCCCGCAACGCGATCAATATTCAAATGACAATCGCCCGGACTACGGACGTGTGCCAGAACCACAAGTGCCGCAGATACCAGACTTTGATGATCTTGATGCGGACATTCCATTTTAAGGAGGAATCATGACTAAATGCGATATTTGCGATACGCAATCAAATGAAATTATCTATTTTAAACGCGAAGGCAAAACCTTATGCAACTGCTGTAAACGCCAAGAGCGAGAGCAGATTGACAGAGTGAGAGCAAATAAAAAACGTGAATTTGTGGTGATTTAGGAGAATATAGATGATAGACAGAATTAAAGAGATGTTAGAGCGCGAAGAGCGTGTTGCGCTTGATTTTGTTGATAGACACGCATTTCTAAATCAAGACCACGAAAATGAGTACGATAGAGAGGCAGTCGCGGCAATCGCTAAGTCATCATTAGTTGTTAAATCAATATTAGGCGGTGGCGCAGCATTGGTGCTCGAAGATGACCGGTACTGCATTCCTGAGAAAGATTACAAATACTTCAAAATCAAAGAACCAACATTTAATGACCTGATTGATGTTGCAGTGCAAGCTGTGAAAGATGGTGTGATTGACATTAAAACATTGTGCATGGACTCAATAAGATTTACACCGATTTATGACACCGATAACGTAGCTACTTATTTTGATGATGAATATGCTGATGGCTTTGATTACATCAAATCACTCTACACTGAAACATTCGTGATTGAGAGTGAAGAAGATATTTTAAACGTAAAAGATGAGGCTGAGATACTATTTTTGAATGGTGAGAAGGGGATATTCGCAGACTCAACGAAAGATGGCCATTATGGTTTTATTTTAATCGCCAACGTCGTTCACAGAATTCCATTCCCATTACTCAAAGGCGCAACCGTGATACAGGGGGACTCTAAATAATGTTTGCAGTATTTAAGAAAGACGCGCAAAACCCAACTAGCGCGGTTTACGGGAATTTTTCCACGGCCCGGCAATATAAAGAGATGCTCCCACCAGATGCCCAGTGTGATTTTATTATTAAGCAACTTTGTGGTGAAGAAGGATGGAGAGAATGCGAGCAACAATGTTTAACGTGTGGACAAACAACCAATGCAACGTTTTGTTCAGCTGAATGTGGAGGCATATAAAATGGAACTAGATCCGATCTCACTAAGTAGTAGTGTATCTAAAGAGCAGGTTCGATATGTAATGGCTCACAATCCTTTTGAGCCGCTATCTCGATCAACCATAGATCAAATGATCGCAAGCGGTGAACTTAAAGAGCCCCGTCGAAGAGGGAAATATAAAGTTTGGAGTAAAAAATATATCGCTGAAAAAGAAGGGACCGACATAGAGTCCATTAACAAGATACTAAGGGCGATTGAATCCAAAGAAACAGCGAGCTAGTCTCGCTTTTTTCTTATCTTGAATTTTATTGCGGTATAAATAACGGTACGAAGTTTTTATTGAATAAAAAACTACTCAAACATCAATGATTTAGCAAAACTATATCAATCCTTACAGGGGATCCGTGCCGCAGCACAAAAATAATGTGATTTTACCAAAAATTCCCGCCCTGTCATCTCAAAGATGGGCGATAATTTCCATTAAACAGCGTATAGACAACAAAAAAGCTCTGGACGCAATATCCAGAGCTTTAAATGTATGGTGGGTAGTGAGGGGATCGAACCCCCGACCCTCGCCTTGTAAGGGCGATGCTCTACCAGCTGAGCTAACTACCCGGATCTGTGCACAGATCAAACAAATCTTAAAAAGATACGTTTTAAGCTAATTGGTTTATACTATTAAAACGTGTTTTGTTTGCCTGCTGTGCAGGATTGGTATAATACAAATCTTCTAATTTTTTGTCAAACGAAAAGTGGCTTTATTCTGAATAGATATTAACCACCTCTCATTTACGCCCGTCCCACTACTTTAATTCCATCCCCAAAAGCGGCTTTTTAAGGATGTGCGGTTTGATCGATCCCATCACATGCATCTCACATTTACGGCAATTAAATTTAAGCGTATAGGTTTCATCGCCGTGAACAAGCGTCATCGGTTCGGGTTTTACTTGCCCTTGCACGCCGGTCACACCGATCGTCTGTTTCGGGCAGAGATTATAGGAAAAGCGCAGACAGTGTTTGGTAATCATCACCGGCACTTCGCCAAGCTCTTCATGGGCTTCAAAGGCCTTTTCGATCACTTTGACCCCATGTTTTTGGTAAAACTCCCGCGCCTTATCGTTATAGACGTTATTTAAAAAGGTGAGGTGCTCATCGGGGAAAATTGCAAGCGGTTCAACGCGAGGACGGCGCTCACCGCGCACATAATCCTGCTCCATCTGATTCTCTAATGTTTCAATCAACTCTCGGCGAAGCTGATTGATATGGCTTGCCGGAATAAAGGGCACGCGCTCACCAATTAGCTGAATATTGTTTAGATAAAACGGCGTCTCTCCGAGTTTTGTGAGGTTTTTCTCTAACATCTCACGGCCCTTTTCAGGATTTTTCGCCGCTTCAAAAGGCCCATCTAGCATCACTTCTGCGAAGTTCCCCATCTCGGTCGTTGCCGATAGTTTGGCACTTGTCTCCCCCACTTCAAAAAAGAGATCAAGCCCAATTTTGCGTTCGGCGGATTCTTTCGTTAACAGCTGACTCCAGACCTGATCGTGATTACGATTGAGTGCCAACGGTTTATGCAGGCGGAAGTTTGCCAGCGCTTCAGGAATCTCTTGCGGATAGATTAGATAATGATTGTTACCAATTTTATCGGCGCGGTTAATACGAAAGCCCACCACTTCCCGTTTAATAAGAACATTAAGCCCATCGCCATTAGCTAAGGCATCGGTCGTTTTTACTTCTAAATGATCCTTACCAATCGAGACTACCTGCCCAACCGGAAGCCCCACAAATTTAGGTGAATCAAAGGCACCGATATCGGTTTTTCGCTCATTGACGAAATAATCGGTACTGCCACGATGGAAGGTTTTATCAGGATTGGGGATAAAATGGTGCATAACGCGCCCGTGTGATGCGCGCTGAAATTCCGGACGGCGCTCAATAATCTCATCGAGCACGCGGCGATAGTGGGCAGTAATGTTTTTCACATAGGCCATATCTTTATAACGCCCCTCAATTTTGAAGGAGCGAACGCCCGCATCAATGAGCGCTTCAACGTTATTGGTTTGGTTATTATCCTTCATAGACAGCAGGTGTTTATCATACGCAACAACGCGCCCTTTCGGAT
>JAAZCI010000109.1 GCA_012513365.1 Lysobacteraceae bacterium | reverse complement strand
GGAGACCTGTATGGATTTTAAAGCGCTCAATCGTCAAATCGTGATTTGGCTTGGAATTATCGTCGCGGTATACCTCGTGTATCGCCTCTCCTCCGTGCTCACTCCATTTCTGATCTCGTTTGGACTTGCCTATTTGGCAAATCCTTTAATTAATAAGATTCAATCAAAACGGATTTCACGAACGCTTGCGGTTTCGATCGTATTTGCGCTCATTGTGCTCGCGATCTTAATTATTTTGTTGATTGCCATTCCGGTCTTGATTAATCAGGTGGTGAGCCTGATTCAGGACATTCCACGCTATTATGCATGGCTTCAGGAGAATCTCTTTCCGAAAATTGAGGCGCTTTTTGCCACCGATCTTTTTATGGAAAACCAAGCCTCGATCAAAGAGGCCTTTGGCAGTAGCGTCCCTTTTCTTAAAAATTTAAGTACCCAATTGATGAGTAAGCTAGGATCATCAACGCTGGCGGTGGTTGGATTTATTGCGAGCATTGTGCTGATTCCGATGCTCAGTTTTTACATTATGCGCGACTGGGAGCCGATCTCAAAATCGTTTGAATCGCTCATTCCGCGTCGCTATTCGCCGATGGTGCTTAACTTTTTAGAGGAATCAAACGAGATGCTCAGCAGCTTTCTGCGGGGGCAATTTTCGGTGATGCTGGCGCTTGCGGCAGTTTATAGTATTGGACTCTCTATCGTTGGGCTTGAATATGGCGTGTTAATCGGGGTGACGGCGGGGTTGATTAGTTTTATTCCCTATCTTGGGGCGAGTACCGGCATTGTGATTGCGCTCTTGGTGGCGTGGTTTCAGTTCGATGGTGCGTGGCTTAATTTAGTCTTTGTGGGGATTGTCTTTGGGATCGGGCAAGCCCTTGAGAGCTTCTTTTTAACGCCGGTCTTAATTGGCGATAAGCTCGGCATGCACCCGATTGCGGTGGTCTTTGCATTAATGGTCGGGGGATCGCTCTTTGGCTTTTTTGGTATTTTATTAGCGCTGCCTGCGTGCGCTGTTTTAATGGTGGCCCTTCGAAAACTCTATCAGCGTTATACTCGAAGTGATTTCTATCTGGGGAAACGCTTAGAGCATAAACCGGATGCGAAATAATCGTGAATCTTAATAAAGCACTCCGAGCGAGAGTGCTTTTTTGTGACACTTCATAGAGTTGCATGCAGGTAGTTTAACGAAAAAGGGGTTTAAAAATAAGATTTTCCATAGAAAACCGCTCAAAAAGTTGATTAAAAAGCACGCAAAGATACGCAAAAAATTTGTTTTATTAAATAAAATATGGTTTATATAGAGTCGTAACAAAAATAAACTACAAAATAAATACAACGTTTCAAACCAAAAATAGAATTATAAAAATTATAATAATCACAAAAATAGGGGGATATTTCTGTGTTTAAGATCATTCAAATGGCGTTCGCCTTTGTTGGCGTAATCGTTGGGGCAGGCTTTGCCTCGGGACAAGAGATTTTACAATATTTCACCAGTTTCGGCACAATGGGAACCTTGGGCGCAATTGTCGCAACCGGGCTATTTGCCTATCTTGGGATGATGTT
>JAAZCI010000108.1 GCA_012513365.1 Lysobacteraceae bacterium | reverse complement strand
CACGCGGTTTGGCGGAAATTTTCGCCATCTGCATCTCAACTAAAAGGCGATAGCTATTGGGGTAACTTGGCAAAATAAGTGGCAGTTTCGAGACCTCTTCGAGCGACACCCCTTTTTTGGTCGTTTTAAATTTGAGCTCTTTCGGCGCCATTAAAAAGAGATTCTCTTTGGCGAGCATAAAGATATCGAGCTCCGGCGAGCGGGTCGGATTATGAAGAACGCCCATATCGAGCTTTCCGGTAATAATCTCCTCCTCAATCGAAGCGGAGAGTTTTTCCGTGATGACAAGATTTGCATCCGGCAATAGTTCATGGAAATCTTTGGTCATCGGGACGGAAAAAATTCGCGCAAGCGTTGGTGGAAGCCCCATAGAGATATGCCCCGAGAGTTGCCCGCGAGTCACATCTTCAAAGGCGCGCTCAAGCTGGTGCAAAATTCCGCGAGAATGCTCAAGTAGCACAGCGCCCGAGTCAGTAAGTGACACGCCACGCCCATCGCGAATCAAGAGGTTTTGCCCAAGATCCACCTCAAGCTTACGAATCTGACGGCTCAAGACCGGTTGCGCCACATCCAGAAAATTGGCCGCTTTGGTAAAACTCCCAAATTCGGCAATGTGCACAAAGTAACGTAATTGCTTTAGATCGATTGGAATTTCTTTCATACAAACCGCTTAAATAGCCGCGTTTAGATATGTGTTTTTGTTATAACGGATATGACATTATAGGCAAATCTCAACGGAATTAGCGAATTTGTTTACTCGGATTTATGCCGTTTTACCGAAGCTCGGGTTTATGCGCATTTGTATGACAAATCAACATTTAATGGTGAGTTTCAGTGTTTTTATAGAAGGATTTTTATCGATTTAAGTATCCATTTTGAGTGATTAGGCGAGACGATTATCGCCAAAGAGGATACAAATTTGGGTTGATATTAACGAAAAAACTAATAGTAGAAAAACGTGATTAAACCTTCGGAAAGTACTATCAATTTTCAGATACGGGGGCTCAAATTCGATCAAAAACAGAATGGAAAGTACCATAATAGCCTTGAAAAATACCATTGCTGTGGCATTTATCCTATTGAATTGCAAATAATAATGATTGACGCGAAAAAACAAAATTACTAGGATGAAACTGACTTAGGTCAAAGGGGTGATCGCCCAGAACGTCGTCAGACTAAGTTCAAGCGGGCAGTCCGCCGTGGCCTTTTAGAAAAATAGATTAAAACAATAATAACAAACGATACACGATACATAACCGATTTCATCCATAACTGAAATCATCTAAACATCATAGAACCTGCTTTTTAAATCCTTGTAAAAAATGACTTACTCAAGGAGAGGACGATTTTACCTTAAAAAACGGGTCAACATGATGACAACACGATTATTTGAGGAGAACTAGAATGTCAAAAGCTCTGTTTGATACGCATAAACCGATTCTTGAGAAAGCGCTTGATGCGATTGAGAAACGTCATTTCTGGGCACATTATAGTGAAATGCCAAGCCGTTCCGCCTACGGAGAAACTGCCGCAGAGGATGGGAAGAAAGCCTTTGATGCCCTTTTGAATCAGCGTTTTGAGATCGATCAGGTTGGAATCACTGGTTGGGGCGGATCGGAAGAATCTCCCTATGGTCAAGCCTTAGGGGTTTCCTATCCCATCTCGGATCACGAGGCACTAATTGAGGCAAGTACTCAAGCGATGAAAGCGTGGCAAGCGATCGGATATGAGGCGCGTACAGCCATCTGCATTGAGATATTGGAGCGCCTAAATCAGAAAAGTTTTGAGATTGGTCATGCGGTGATGATGACCTCCGGTCAGGGCTCAATGATGGCCTTCCAAGCCGGCGGTTCACATGCGCAAGAGCGTGGCCTTGAGGCGGTGGCGTATGCCTATCGCGAGCAAGCTTTTATTCCCAAAGAGACGCTTTGGGTGAAACCTCAAGGGAAGCATCCCTCCCTTGTGATGAAAAAACATTATGAGATTGTTGGGCGTGGCATTACCCTTGTTTTGGGCTGTTCAACGTTTCCGACATGGAATAGTTATTCAGGTCTTTTTGCCTCGCTGACAACAGGAAATGGCGTGATTTTAAAGCCCCATCCCAATGCAATTTTACCGGTAGCGATGACGATTCGAGTGATTCAAGAGGTGCTAAAAGAGTATGGTCTTGATCCGCATTTAGTCGCGCTCTCCATCGAGGAAGATCACGAGAAAATACGCGCGCTTGCAACTCACCCCAAGATTAAATCGATCGATTACACAGGGAATAATGCCTTTGGAAATTGGCTCATTGAGAATGCCACTCAAGCCCATGTCTATGCGGAGCTTGCGGGGGTGAACCACGTCCTTATTGAATCCACCGATCAATATAAAGCGATGTTACGCAATCTCGCTTTCACGCTTTCGCTCTACTCAGGGCAGATGTGTACCACAACGCAGGCGATTATTATTCCTGAAACGGGGATTGATACCGATGAGGGGCATAAAACCTTTGATGAGGTGGCGAGCGATCTATCTGCGGCGGTAAGCAAATTTTTATCAAAACCTGAGGTGGCATTTGCGGTTGCTGTTGCTGTTCCGGTTGCCGTCCCAGCTGTTGTCCCAGCTGTTGATCTTGCTGTTGTTGTTGTTCTTGTTGTTGTTGTTCAGGTTGTTGCAGGGATTGCACAGGTGAGAAAATGTCTTGTTCTGTTG
>JAAZCI010000107.1 GCA_012513365.1 Lysobacteraceae bacterium | reverse complement strand
GGCTAGCGTAGTCCGAGGGCTTTTTTCTATTTCCTACAGGAGCATTGAATGACAAAGCGATTCTTTTTCTTAAAACTCTTGGTGGCCCTTGGTTTGGGCGGCTTAATGACGCTTGGGTTTGCCCCCTTTAATTGGGGTTATGGTGTGCCGGTGTTGCTAGCGCTCTTTTTGCTGCTGCTTCGCGGTGAGCGGAGCAGCAGTGCCTTTATGCTCGGCACCGGCTTTGGCTTTGGCTTTTTCGCATTTGGGATTGCGTGGGTTCATATTAGCCTGCATCAATTTGGCGGTGCGTCGCTTGGGCTATCGATGGGGATGGCGATGCTCCTTGCGCTCTATCTTGCGCTCTATTATGGCGTGCTAGCGTTGATTGTGGGGCGAAGTAAGCTCGGTTTAGTGATGACCTATGGATTTCTCTTTCCGGTTGTGGGCGTTTTGCTTGAATTGGTGCGAGCGCATCTCTTTACCGGCTTTCCGTGGCTTGCGCTTGGATACAGTTTGACGGAGATTCCCTTTGCGACATTTCTCTTTTCAACGATGGGAGCGCTTTTAAGCAGTTTTTGGGTCTATTTTGTGGCGGGGATTCTCGTTCTGTTCGTTTTTCAGTTTGCAATAAAAATCGTGCTCGCGCGTCAAATTCGGCTTTCCGGAGGTGAAACACTTCTTCGCTTTCCGCTTCTCTATGGATTATTGTTCGCAGGGATTGTCGGGATTGCCTATGAGTGGATTGGTGAGCCGATTGAACCGAGTGGGAAGCCCGTTCGCGCGGGGTTATTGCAAGGAAATATTTCTCAAGATGCGAAGTTTCATGACGATTTTATCTATCACACGCTCGATACCTATTTTGATCTCATTGCCAAAGTGTCCGATCGCGTCGATCTTATTGTGATGCCTGAGACGGCGATTCCGATTGTTTATGATGGGCGCGATGGCGTAAGTGCGCATTTTCACCGCTTAGCGGAGCTTAGTAATACCGATATTATCAGCGGGATTTTTACCGGTGATCGGTTAACCGAGCGCTTTCGGAATGGGCTGGTGCATTATGGGAAGAACGATCAAACGGATCATTTTTATGAAAAATATCGACTGCTTCCATTTGGTGAATATATTCCGTTTCGCGGGTTTTTAAGTCATTTTAATGATTGGGTGGAAATTCCCTATAGTGACCTTGAGGCAGGGCAAAAAGAGCAAGCGCCATTTCAGTTCCGTTCAACTGAGGCCAAAGGGAGCGCTTCGATCTGTTATGAGGCGGTCTTTGGCGATATGCTTCGCTATCAAGCAGCACAGAGCGAGTTTTTAATTAATGTGAGTAATGATGCGTGGTTTGGCGAATCGATTGGTCCGTGGCAACATCTGCAAATTGCTCGCGCGCGTAGCATTGAATTGGCGCGTCCTATGATTCGGGCCACCAATACCGGCGTGACTGCGATGATCGATCATCAAGGAAAAATATTGGGTGTATTGCCTCAGTTTGAAACCGATGCGCTGGTGGGGGAATTTCAGCCGATGATGGGATTAACTGCCTACGCTAAATTGGGCGATGGCATGTGGGTTTTAATCTTATTGGGCGTGAGCGGATTGATGGTCTTTGTGACAAAGCGTTACGCTCGCCGTCTGCCTTAATCGGTATTTGTTGAGTAGATTAAGATCGATTCGGCAAGCGTCTCAATCAAATAAAGAATTGATCGGATCGATGATTTATTTTTGAGAGGTATTCTTTGAATTCTCTGAATTGGCGCGTTTACCAAATCCTACTCGGCCTTCGCGGAAGGGGAGCGGGCTATAGCGCGAATAGAGAACGCAGCCGGTAAAGAGCAGAATCGTTAAGAGGAAAATCACGCTCGAGACACCATGCTCGCCGCTGCTCCAAAGATCGGTCGCAACGACAAAATATAAGAGCGAAAGAAAGCTGGTCCAAGCGTGCGTATAGCGTTGCGCGCGTAAAATACCTCTTGATGGAAATAGAAGCGGGACTAACAGACCAATCACAAGCGGACCGCGCGGCAGTTCAGGATAAATCACGTTACCCACGATGAGATAGACAAGAAAAAAGAAGAGCGCAATGTAGGAAAAGAGCGCCATCAGGCGGGAAATGGAAACAATCGGTAAACGCATAGCTACTCGTAAAATTACTGTATAATTAAAAGCGTTAAGTTTATCACAGATTTTAAGAGGAGCGTTATGCCAGAACTGCCAGAAGTGGAAACCGTTAAGCGAGGTGTCTCGCCCTATCTTTTGGGGAACAAAATTGCGCGGATTGAGGTGCGTAATGGCCGGCTGCGCTATCCGGTGGGAGAGGAGATTCATGCCCTTGAAGGAGAGATGGTGCAAACGGTATCGCGCCGGGCTAAATACCTTCTAATCGAGACGGATAATTACAGGCTTGTCGTGCATTTGGGGATGTCAGGGGCGATCAGCGTCTTTGATTCTGATTTCCCGCCGCGTAAACACGATCATCTCATTATCCATCTTGAGAATGGCAAAGCGCTCTTTTATAACGATGTTCGGCGTTTTGGGTTTGCACGGACTTATGGGATTGACGAGATGCCTGATTATTTGAATCAGCTTGCGCCAGAGCCGCTCAGTGATGCATTTAATCTCGCCTATTTTTCAGGACTACTTAAGGATCGTAAACGGGCGATTAAAACGGTGTTGATGGATCAAAAAATGGTGGTGGGCGTTGGAAATATTTACGCCAATGAATCGCTCTTTCTCTCTAAAATTAATCCTCATAGGGAAGCTCGATCACTGACGGAAAAAGAGCAAGAAATATTACTGAGAAACATCAAAAAGGTCTTAGAAAAAGCGATCGAACAGGGCGGGACAACGCTGAAGGATTTCTCAAAACCTGATGGCACGCCGGGCTATTTTGCGCAAGAATTATTGGTCTATGGACGGGAGGGGAAACCTTGCCCGAACTGCGATGCGCCTATTATTCGAACAGTAATCACACAGCGATCAACTTTTTATTGTGAAAGCTGTCAACGCGCATAAAAAGAGGTGGAATTTTTATAAAAACATGTTAACGTGAAGATACTTTAAAAAGATTGTTAATTGTAAAGATTCTTTAGCGTTTCAGGGGTTGCTAAGCATAAAACTAAAAGCCCCTGATCTTATATCAATAAAGGAGATAACTATGAATGTAAGCTTAACAGGAAATGGTTTGGAATTAACCGAAGCGCTTCGTAACTATGTTGAAGAGCGTTTCTCTAAATTAGAGCGTCATAGTGATAATATTACTAAGGTTCATATCGTATTATCGACGGAGAATAAGCGCCAAACAGCAGAGGTAAGTTTACATATTGCTAAAGCGAAAGATATCCACGCAGAATCGGTGTCGGAAGATATGTATGCATCGATCGATGATTTAGCTAATAAAGTGGAACGTCTCTTAGTGAAACAGAAAGAGAAAGCGCTTGATGCAAAACGACAGCCGGGAGTAGCGCCAGCACCTGCAGTTGACGCAGAATAAATAAAAGAAGCTAAAAAAAGATTCGAAAAAATGAGATAATAGAAAAGCTCTGTACTGCACAGAGCTTTTTTACGTTTTGCGAGGTAGATTGGGATGAATGTGGCAACACCTGAGATTAAGAGAGAGGCGACGCATTTAGTCGTTGGATTCGGCATTACCGGGCTTTCCATGGTGAAAGCATTACGCAAATTGGGCGTAAAAACCCTCTGGGCGATCGATAGCCGTGAAACCCCTCCCAATCATGCGGATATTGAGGCGATTGCCGATTGTGTTGCCGTTGGTGGATTTGATGAAGCGATGCTCGATCAATGCGATTATCTCTGGATAAGTCCCGGCGTTCCGCTCGCAACAGAGGCCCTTCAAAATGCACTAGCGCGTCTGCCAAAAGAGCAAACCGGTGGCGACATTGAGATTTTTGCGCGTTTGGTTGACGATCCGATTATCGGCATCACGGGAACGAATGGCAAAAGCACGGTAACCACCATGGTGGGTAATATCGTCAAAGAGGCGGGGCGCTCACTCTATATGGGCGGTAATTTAGGTGAGCCTGCGTTAAATCTCTGGATGCAATATGAGGAAGATCAGAGCGTTGCCAATGTGGAAAAGCCGGTATTTGTGCTCGAGCTCTCAAGTTTTCAGCTTGAAACCACTTACAGTTTACAGGCAAGCGTTGGCATAATTTTAAACATCGCGCCCGATCATCTTGATCGTTATCCCAATTTTAAAGCTTACCAAGATACTAAACTAACACTGCTCGATCAGTCAGAGATTTCGATTGTTCCAAGTGATTGTCCTGCGGCGGTCGAATATTGCGAAAAAGCGGGGCTTGCCCACCAAACATTTTCTCTAGAAGACTCTCAAAGCGATTATTACGCTGATATTGCGCGTAAAGTGATTATTAAACGCACTCAGGAAATGCCGATTGTAGGCTACGGGCAGAGCCGTCTTGGGGGCTTTCATAATATTTTAAATATGGTGTCGAGCGTTGCGATCTGTGATGCGCTCAATCTTGCCCACACCGCGATTGAGCGAGGTTTAGAGACTTATGAGCCTCTTCCGCACCGCTGCGTTTTGGCTCGTGAAAAGGATGGTGTTCGTTACTATAACGACTCAAAGGCGACCAACATTCCATCAACGGAAGCGGCGATCTCAGGCTTTGCTGAACCGAAATGGTTAATTTTAGGCGGCGTGACGAAAGGGCAGGATTTTTCTACTCTAACTCCTGAGCTTGATGATTCCATTAAAAAAGTCTACTTAATTGGAACGGAGATCTCTGCTATTATTCCCCATATTCCGAAAGAAATTCCACATGAATATGTCGAAACGTTAGCGCGTGCTGTGGGAAAAATTGATCAAGAAGCAATTTCGGGCGACGTGGTACTTTTCTCACCAGCGTGCGCGAGCTTTGATCAATTTAAAGGCTTTGAGGCGCGTGGCGATCATTTTATTGAGCTGGTTAACGCGCTATAAAACGAAGGGGGCGAGTTTGAACGACGAGAAAAGAATCCGGATTACCTTTGATCCGTGGTTATCGGTAGTGGTGGTATTGCTGCTCTGCATTAGTATGTTGATGGTCACCTCATCGTCGGCCTATGTGGCGCGTTCGTACGATGTCGGCATCTATCATTACAGCATCCGCCAAGGGATCTATATTGGGGGCGGTCTTTTGATGGCCTATCTGACCTTTAAAGTCCCTCTTGAGGCGTGGTATCGCGTGACGCCGATCTTAATTATGCTCACTTTTGTGCTCCTTATATTGGTCTTAATTCCTGGCATTGGGCGAGAGATTAACGGGGCAATGCGCTGGATTCCGATGAAATTTATGAACGTCCAGCCCGCCGAGATGGCCAAAGTATTCTGCATTATCTATATTGCCAGTTATTTGCATCGCCATCATGCAACGCTTAAAACCTCCACGATGGCCTTAGTTGCTCCCCTTTTTGTGCTCGGTGCGTTTGGGTTTTTCCTACTGTTAGAGCCCGACTTTGGCTCAACCACGATTATTTTAGCCGTCGGCTTAACGATGATTTTTATCGCCGGCGTTTCACTGTGGCGCTTTGGTTTAATGCTCGCCATTACCCTAGGGCTGATGGTGGCAGCGCTCTATAGCTCGCCCTATCGTAAAGCTCGTCTCGCGGTCTTTTTAGACCCTTGGCAAGATATGTATAACCAAGGCTATCAGCTTATTAACTCACTCATCGCGATCGGCCGCGGAAAATTGGGCGGCGTTGGTATTGGCGAGAGCGTGCAAAAACTTGGCTATCTGCCCGAATCGCATACGGACTTTATTTTTTCGATCTACGCGGAAGAGTTGGGTTTTTTTGGCGTTGTGGTCTTGATTGGGCTCTATCTCCTCTTTCTGAATCGCGCCTATCATATTGGTAATCGAGCAGAGCGTTTAGAGCTTCGTTTTGCCGCTTACCTTGCCTATGGAATCGGGACGCTCGTGACACTCCAAGCCTTTACTCATATGGGGGTAACGCTTGGACTATTACCCACTAAAGGGTTGACGCTCCCGCTTGTGAGTTATGGCGGATCGAGCATGATTATGATGATTATTGCAGTGAGCATTCTCTTTCGGATCGATATCGATACCCAATCGCTTCAATATCAAAATTACTTAAAACACCGAGAAAAAGAGGCGCAGAAAGCGGCCAAACAGGCTGAAAAAGAGGCGGCGCTTGCAGCAAAAGAAGCCGCGCGTCTGAAAGAGCCGCTCATTTTACAATCCCCCGATGAGATGGAACTCTCTTCGGTTGAGCTTGCCTCGGCAGATTTTAAAGGAGCGCCACATCATGGCTGACACAATTGTAATTATGGCCGGCGGAACGGGCGGACACATTTTCCCGGGGCTAGCGGTGGCGAAATCCTTAGAAGCCAAAGGCTACGAGATCCACTGGCTTGGCGCCTATGGGCTTGAGACAACGCTGGTGCCAAACGCTGGAATTCCCCTCCATTCGGTGCCGATTAAGGGCTTACGTGGCAATGGACTATTAGGCTGGATTAAGCTTCCATTTCAATTAACTCGCGCTGTTTGGAATGCGATGCGCTTTTTACAAAAAGTGAAGCCAAAATGCGTGGTGGGCTTTGGCGGCTATGCGGCGGCTCCTGGCGGCATTGCTGCAAAATTATTGGGGATTCCTGTGATTATTCACGAGCAAAATGCAGTGGCGGGAATGGTCAATAAACTCTTATCGAAATTTAGTACAAAAACGTTATCGGGCTTTCCCGTTGCGCTTCCGGATGTGGAAGTGGTGGGTAATCCCGTTCGTAAAGAATTGCTTGAGATTAAACCCTATCAGGAGCGTTATGCTGCGCGCGGAAATGCGCCGCTTCGGCTTTTGATCGTCGGGGGATCTCAAGGGGCAAAGCGTCTCAATGAGATCGTTTTTGATGCCATCGGATCGATCGATCGCCCGGTGGAGATTTACCATCAAGTGGGCAAAAATTGGATCGAACATTATGCAGAATTAAAAGAGAGCGCAGGGCTTGATGATCTCTATCGTCCTGTGGCGTTTATTGATGATATGAAATCCGCGTATGAGTGGGCTGATCTTGTGATTTGCCGTGCCGGTGCGCTCACTGTCGCTGAGGTATTAGCGGTGAATGTGGCGAGCTTTTTCGTGCCATTTCCCTATGCGGTGGACGATCATCAGACGGAAAACTGCCGCGGTGCATTTGAAGCGGGCGCTGCATTTTTAGTGCAAGAGCGTGATTTAACAAGCGCCGATCTAGCAGACACAATTAATCAATTTACGCGTGAAACCGCTGTTGAGATGGCGGAAAAAAGTGAGTCTTTAGCGAAAAAAGAGGCTACCAACACGATCGTAACAATTATTCAAAAGGTTATAAAATAGGCATGAATCAGACAATTTATCTATCTCCTAACAGCATGCGTCGCATCAATCGTATTCACTTTGTCGGAATCGGCGGTTCGGGCATGTGTGGGATCGCAGAGGTCCTTATTAATCTTGGATATGAAGTGACCGGCTCTGATATTGCCGCCTCGCCGGTGGTCGAACATTTAGTGGAACTTGGCGCGCTGGTTTGGATTGGGCACGATGGCGAGCACGTCAGTGGCGCCGATGTTGTGGTGACCTCAACAGCGGTTAAAGAGGATAATCCGGAAGTGATTCAAGCAAAAGCGGAGCACATTCCCATTGTACCGCGTGCGATGATGCTCGGTGAATTGATGCGTTTTCGCTTCGGGATTGCGGTAGCGGGAACTCACGGAAAAACCACCACAACAAGTCTTTTAGCCTCGATTTTAGATGAAGCGGGCATGGACCCGACCTATGTCATTGGCGGGCGTTTAAATAGCTCAAATGCCAATGCGCGTCTGGGGCTTGGGCAATATCTCGTTGCGGAAGCGGATGAATCGGACGCCTCATTCCTTCATCTTCATCCGATGTCGGCGATCATCACCAATATCGATCGCGACCACATGAGCACTTATGGCAATGACTTTGAAAAGTTACGCCAAACCTTTGTGGATTTCCTCCATCACCTGCCATTTTACGGGCTTGCGGTGCTTTGCCTTGATGATGAAGAGGTGCGTAATTTAATTCCGCGCATTCACCGTCCGATCCTCACCTATGGGGAAGCCGAAGGGGCGGATTATCAGTTGATTGAATATAAGTCGGAAGGCATGATGAGCTGTTTTACCGTTAAAATGCCAACGGGCGTGAGTGAGTTTAAAGTTGCGCTTCCGGGCCGTCATAGCGTGTTAAATAGTTTAGCCGCGATTGCGATTGCCACCGATTTAGGTGTGCCGCAACCGGCGATTCGTCGTGCATTGATGCGTTTTAAAGGGATTGGTCGTCGCTTCCAGATGCATCGTCCGGTTCGCTTTAAAGCAGGCGGTGAAGCCCTTGTGATGGAAGATTATGGTCATCACCCAACGGAAATTCGCGCGGTCTATGATGCGCTAACAACGGCGTATCCTGAAAAGCGCGTGGTAGTGGCGTTTCAACCCCACCGTTATTCCCGTACCGAAGAGCTCTTTGATGAGTTTGTTGAGGTATTAAGTGGCATTGATAATGTCTTAATTACCGATGTTTACTCGGTACATGAAAAAGTGCGCGAGCACGCAACCGGTGAAGCACTCACCAATGCTGTGATTGCCAAAGGGGGATCAAAGCCGCTCTTTGTGGGCTCGATCGATAATATCCGTACGGAATATCAAAAAGTGGCGACCCCGGATGATTTAATTGTGATGATGGGCGCGGGAAATATTGGTAATATTGCAGCGAATTTCTATAAAGGTGAGGAGTTTTAAATCATGTTTGTTAAAAAAGTAACCGATCCCAAAGCGTTTGGGAAAGTGGCGGTTGTCTATGGTGGCGACTCTTCAGAGCGTGAGGTCTCAATCTGGTCGGCGGAAGCAGTTTTAGCGGCGCTTCAGGCGAAAGGCATTGATGCGCACGGCGTGGATACGCAAAAGGTGGACCTTCTCTCATATTTGATTGAAGAACGATTTGATCGCGTTTTTATCGCGCTTCACGGGCGGGGCGGGGAAGATGGCGTGATCCAAGGCGCGCTTGAATATCTTAAAATCCCCTATACCGGCAGCGGCGTTCTAACCTCAAGCGTCGGTATGAATAAATTAAAAACCAAACAGATCTGGAAATCAGAAGGGTTACCGGTACTTGATTCCTATCTGTTAACCGATCTTGAAACCGTTGAAAAGCTTCGTGATGAACTCGACTATCCGCTTGCCATTAAACCCTCTGAAGAGGGCTCAAGCATTGGGGTGAGCCGCGTGGATTACGATAGTGATCTCATTGCCGCGTGGGAAAAGGCGGGCGGTTATGATTCGCCGGTGTTTGCGGAGAATTGGATTGAAGGAAATGGCGAGTATACCTGCGCCATTTTAGGCGATAAAGCCCTTCCGATTATTCGGATGGAGACTGATCTTGCGTTTTATGATTATGAGGCGAAATATCTCCGTGATGACACCCGTTATTTCTGTCCATCGGGATTAGACGAAGAGGATGAGATGCTCTTTAGACGTCTCTCAGAAGATGCATTTACCGCGCTTGATGGCTCGGGTTGGGGGCGCATTGATTTTGTCGTCGATAAAGAGAATAATCCGTGGCTATTAGAGGTCAATACCGTTCCCGGCATGACCGAGCATTCGCTTGTTCCCCTTGCGGCGAAAGAGGCGGGATTAAGTTTTGAAGATTTATGCTGGCTGATTTTAGAAACCTCACTATAATAGCTCTCGACCCGGTAATGGGATTGGCAGAGTTAGAGTTTAAAATAGAGCATTATGCGTAGACCGAGTGAAGAGACGATAAAACGGCGAAAAAAGGCGGGGGCAGCGAAAGCGGAAAAACCTGCTAAAAAGTCGTGGCGTGCCCGCCGAAAAGAGCGGCGTGGGGTTAAATTAAAAGAGAGTTTCGATTGGAGTGCGGCGCTTGCATATCTAAAAAAACGCCTTAAGCTCATGTTTGTGCTCTTTTTGCTTGTGCTCGTGCTCGTTGGGCCATTTTTTGCGTGGCAATATATTCGCCCAAATAGTTCGCTGTTTTCCATTAATCGGGTCCACATTACCTGGAAAAATGATCTGCACTATTTAGATGTCGATGAGGTGAAAGTTTCTATCGGTCAGGCCCTTGAGTTTGAAAATTTTTTAACGGTTAATGTTGGCGAATTACAAGAAAAATTGCAAGCGAATCCATGGGTTAAAGAGGCAAGCGTTAAGCGAAAATGGTATAACGAGCTTGAGGTTGAGATCACTGAGGAAGAGCCTGTTGCGCAGTGGAACGATCAACTTGTCGACCTTGAGGGGAATCTTTTTAAGCCCAAGAATATCGATGAATTTGATTTTATTGCGATTGAATCAAATTATAAAAATCGTGCTAAAATTGTTCAAAAAGCGCTAGAGATTAACGCGGCACTTAACCGAGTGGGATTACATTTATCGCGCTTAAAGTTTGATGAACGCGAAGCATGGACTATACTATTGAAAGAGGATGTTCGGCTTCTGTTCGGGACAGAAGGGTTTGACGAAAAATTTGCACTCTTTATCGATAAATATCCGGAGCAATTGCAACGGGATTTTAGTCGAATATCTCAGATAAATTTTCATTATAATAATAGCTCCTTTGCGATTACTCATAAAAAGGCAGAGGAAATAGAATGAGGCTGGTTTTAGAAGATGACCGATGTATCAGAACGTTCATTTGTAGTAGGAATTGATATTGGCAGCAGTAAATTAGTTGCGGCAGTGGGAGAGTATATCGATGATACACTCCATATTCGAGCTTCCGCGACTGAAAAAATTCGTTGCGTGCGTGAGGGCACCATTTCCGAGATTGAGCCTCTTATTAAAACCATTAATAAAGCCATTAAAGCGATTGAG
>JAAZCI010000106.1 GCA_012513365.1 Lysobacteraceae bacterium | reverse complement strand
TGGGCGACTGTATTTAGGCTTTGTAGTATATGAAGTCACTAAATCAGTCGCTTTATTTTTATCTACGAGCGCTAAAATATTTTGTAAGGAGTTTTGGATGAAACGCCGTGTTGTAGTAACTGGATTAGGGGCGGTAACGCCCGTTGGAAATAACGTAACCGAATCATGGGCGAATATCGTTGCAGGGAAGAGCGGAGCGAAAACTATCGATCTCTTTGACCATACAGGATATGCCGTCACGTTTTCGGCACCTGTTAAAGAGTTTGATCCTTCACATTATATTAGTGCTCGTGAAGCACGTCGTATGGATAAGTTCATTCAATACGGATTGGTGGCAGGCCTTGAGGCGCTCGATGATTCCGGATTGGAAGTGACCGATGAAAATGCCACACGTATCGGTGCGATGATCGGTTCGGGCATTGGCGGATTACCAGGGATTGAAGAGAGCCACTCAACGCTTTTAAACAAAGGTCCCGGACGCATCAGCCCATTTTTCGTGCCTGGTGCAATTATCAATATGGTCGCAGGACAGCTCTCCATTATGCGAGGTCTTAAAGGGCCTAACTTAGCGGCGGTCACCGCGTGTGCGTCAGGTACCCATTCAATCGGGCTAGCGGCGCGTTTAATTGCGTATGGCGATGCCGATGTGATGGTGGCAGGTGGCGCTGAAATGGCAACATGCCCAACCGGAATTGGTGGATTTGCGGCAGTGCGTGCACTCTCTAAACGCAATGATGATCCAGAAGCGGCATCACGTCCGTGGGATCAAGATCGTGATGGATTTGTATTAGGTGATGGTGCGGGCGTTCTGGTACTTGAAGAGTATGAGCATGCCAAAAAACGGGGCGCTAAGATTTATTGCGAGCTCACCGGATTTGGTATGAGTTCCGATGCCTATCACATTACCAGTCCAACGCCAGACGGCAGCGGCGCAATGCAATGCATGGTTTCCGCGCTTAACGATGCGGGCATTGATGCAAGTGAGATTGATTATATCAATGCGCACGGGACGTCAACGCCAGTTGGTGATGTGATGGAGATTGCAGCAGTGAAAGGCGCACTCGGCGATCATATCTACAAAACCGCGATTAGCTCAACAAAATCGATGACAGGGCATCTTTTAGGTGCGGCCGGTGGGATCGAGGCGGTATTTACCATTCTTGCCATTCGTGATCAGATCGCGCCTCCAACCATTAACTTAGACAATCCAGCCGAAGAGTGTGAAGGAATCAATCTCGTGCCTAATACTGCACAGAAGATGGAGATTAACTACGCACTATCGAACTCATTTGGATTTGGTGGTACCAACGGGTCACTGCTCTTTAAAAAAATTGACGAGTAGAACGCCTTACCTGTAAAAGATATGGTGTGGATGTGTCAAAAGCGCATTCATCCATATCTTTTTTAGTGTATAAGACAAACGGATAAATAAAGGATATAGCGTGTTGCGATTGATTCGACGTTGGGTATTTTCCATCATCAAGTATCTCTTTTCACGGGGCCTCTTTTTAGTGGTGGTCTTCGCAATTTTTGGCAGTGTGGTGGGCTTTGCTTATAATCTTGGCAACTTTTTAAAAACGCCTCTTAATATGACCGAAGAGGTTCGTCTTGAGA
>JAAZCI010000105.1 GCA_012513365.1 Lysobacteraceae bacterium | reverse complement strand
TTAAACTGATCATTACCTCGGCAACCATCGATCCTGAGAAGTTTTCCAACTATTTTGGCGGTGCGAAAAAAGCGCCGATTATTGAAGTTTCAGGCCGTACCTATCCCGTTGAGATGCGCTATCGTCCTCTTTTGGAGATGGATGGTGGGAAAGATTCTGATGAAAAAGATCTCAATGAGGGGATTATTGATGCAGTGCGCGAGCTTTCGCAAGAAGGGCGCGGGGATATTCTCGTCTTTTTATCCGGTGAACGGGAGATCCGTGAAGCGGCCGATGAGCTACGCCGAGAATTTGCGAGTTACTATGAGATTTTGCCGCTTTTTTCACGCTTGAGCCAAGCGGAGCAATCACGGATTTTCCGCCCGGGCAATCGTCCTCGCATTGTTTTGTCCACCAACGTTGCCGAAACATCGCTCACTGTACCGGGTATTAAATATGTGATAGATTCGGGCGTTGCACGGATTAGCCGATATAATCCCACTTCGCGCTTACAAAGTCTGCTCGTTGAGCCGATCGCAAGAGCCTCCGCCGATCAGCGTGCCGGGCGATGCGGGCGGGTGAGTGAAGGGATCTGTATTCGCCTCTTTAGTGAGGAGGATTTTGAGAGTCGCCCTGAGTTTTTAGACCCTGAGATTTTACGCACCCATTTAGCCTCGGTGATTTTACAGATGGGGCATCTTCGCCTTGGCGATCCGGAAGCGTTTCCCTTTATTGAAGCGCCTGAAACGCGCCAAATTCGGGAAGGATTTCGCACGCTGCGTGAGCTTCGAGCCGTGCGCCATAATGGTACATTAACAAGGCTCGGGAATGATCTTGCGCGCCTACCGATCGATCCGCGCTTTGGGGCAATGCTCCTTGACGGGGTAAAGCGGGGCGTTGGCCATGAATTACTGGTGCTCGTTGCGATGATGTCGATCCAAGATCCGCGCGAACGTCCCCTTGAATTTCAGCAGCAGGCCGATGAAAAACATCGCCTCTTTAAAGAGTCTCATTCCGATTTTATTAGCTTTTTAAATCTCTGGACCTGGTATCAATCCTACGCGGTAAACAGCTCACAATCGCAGCTGCGTAAATTGTGTAGGCAGTATTTTTTAAACTTCATGCGCATGCGTGAATGGTACGATCTCTATCGCCAAATTGAAGGATTACTGAAATCGATGAAGCTCTCGATTAATCCTTTCCCAACGGTGACAAAAGAGGCGAGTAAAAACAGACGCGACACTGGTAAGAGCAATAGTAAAAGCAATAAAGACTCAGACAATGATGAGTTTAGATTCCCGAGTTTTTCAGAAGATTTGATTCATCAATCGCTCCTTGTGGGCCTTCTTGATCAGATCGGGATGATTGGCGATGATAAAACGTATACGGGCCCCAATAATCGTAAATTTAAGATTTTCCCCGGCTCGTTTCTCTTTAAAAAACCGCCGAAATGGGTGATGGCGATGGAGATTGTGGAGACTTCCCAAGTCTACGCGCGCACCTGTGGGGTCATTGATCCTGCGTGGCTCGAATCGATCGCGGATCACCTCATTAAAAAACAATATAGCGAGCCTCATTGGAGCAAAACTCAAGGGCAGGCGGCTGCGTATGAAACGCTCCTACTGTGTGGGCTTCCCGTTGTGGCTAATCGCCAGATTAGTTACGGGAAAGTCGCGCCTGAGCTCTCTCGCGAGCTTATGATTCGTGAAGGACTCGTGGAAGGGGAGATCAATATTCGTGCGCCGTTTTATCGTAAAAATAGCAAGGTGATTGAAAATGTTGAGCTGATGGAAGAAAAGACCCGTCGCCGCGATATC
>JAAZCI010000009.1 GCA_012513365.1 Lysobacteraceae bacterium | reverse complement strand
GCGACTCAGAGACATTGCCTGTCATTGAGCTAAATTGAGTGTTGAGCTTATTCCAAGGGCGATCGACAGTGAGCTCCGCGCGATCATAAAATATCGCTTTTTCCGCATAGGGAATGGTACCAATACGATAATTGCGCGTCGTTGAAAAGGCATCAGATTCAATAATCAGATTCACATCCGCGTAATGGGTATATTCCAAGAGGCGTACCGGAATCAGCTCATTGAGGCTCTCTTTATCTTTAAGCATATAAGTTTTATCAAACGCCGTTTCAAGGGAATCACTCTCAAGGCGCACGCGAACCGCTTCTTCGTTGCCACTCATATTATGGAGCGAGAGCGAAAAGTGGTTGTGATCGTTCACTCGAATAAAATTCGGGGTGATGAGATCCGCGATAATCGGCGCGCGAATGGTGAGCTGTTTCTCCGTTTCGTTTATGCGCGTATCGGAAAAGAGTGTCGCAAGAACCTTCGCTTCCCCATTAAAATCCGGGAGCATCAATTCTACTTCATATTCACCGTCATCATTTAGCGCAAGAAGTTCAGTTGCGATCGAGACAGTTTTCATTTCGGTAAGATTGAGGTCGGCCTCGGTTTCACTCACTTCACCATCGCCCCCAAATTTCGGTGTTAAGAGTGCTTTGGTGCTATTGCCAAAGAGACGATTGTAATAATCGATAATATCGACGTTATAACGTTTTTGCGCAAAGAAGGCATTAAAGACCTTTTTGTTTTGCGTCGGCGTCATATTTAAGATGCCTTGATCGGTGATCGATAGCGTTGCAAAGAGTTTCTCATTGGGTTTTGGATCGAGCACTTTCACCTTAATCTTAACCGGCGCTTCAGGCAGGGCGACGGGCTCAAAATTGAGCTCTGCCTTTAATGAACGCTCGTGACGATCAAGGCGAATCGCTTGAATACCAAGAGCGCGGATAATCTCTTCTTTGCTATTTTTAGAGAGAAGGAGTCCGGTTAAATAGAGATCGTGACGTTTCCACGAAGGATCAAGTTTAATCGAAAGATTATTTTTACCCTTTTTCACTTTAAGCGATTTTTTATAGAGCGGTGAATCTCCTTCAATTAGCAGCATGAGCGTGCCAGTAAAGGGTGAGTCGATCTCAACTTTCATGGTGTCGTTATCTTGATAGGCCACTTTGTCGAGCGTTAAATTAAGACTCATCGGGCGAGCGGCCGGCAATTGATCGCCTTGGCTATCATCCCAACTGCTGCTAAAGGGGTAAACGGTTTCAAATCCGGTCTCATTATCAACAATCGAAAGCTCGTAACGCCCCCAACTGTAAGGATCAACGCTAAAGCGATAGATTCCGGCATCTTTATCGATGGTGTTGAGCGCTTGAATCGTCGCACTATCATTTTCATGACAGCGCCAACCTCGCCCAGAGTTGTAGACCCAAATGCACCAATTAGACGTAAAACTCAGCGTTAAGGTCAGATCGCGCGGAACGATATTGCCATCACTATCGGCGGCGAAAACCTCAAAATCGGCTTTTTGCCCATATCCAAGATCGCGGGAATTAAAGAGCGGGCGAACCACTGGGACAATCTCTTGCGGCCAAAAGTCTGCGGTAAAATTACGATTAATGCCGGTAGCATCACCATCGAGTACGTTCACATCCACCATAGCGCGGATAATTTGTTTTGGTAGATTGTTCGTATCAGAAAGCGGTAACGAAATGCGTGCCGTTTTCTCCCCTTCATCCGATAAAATCTCATTCATAGAGAGCGAGTATTGATCAAGGGATTGATAGAAATATTCATTGGTGCCCACATACCAATCTTTCTCACGGGGGAAGGGGTGGAGATTCGGCTGTAAACGTGTAGTGATTTTGGCTTCATTGCCCGCAGCGGGAGCGCCAAATAGATAGCGGCTCGCAATATCAAACTGAAGCGTATCGCGGGCGGTGAGTTTTGTATGCTCAGGCTTTAAAATAAGTTCCATGCGCTCAGGCATGAATTCTTCAATATGCAGTGTAAGCGAGCCATTGGGGGTATCAAGCGAAGGATCTGTACGGAGTTCAACTTTCCAAATCCCCGTTTTTCCATCGTGATCGGTAGTGAAATCCGTTTGATAAAACCCGCTCTTTTTTGCGGTAAGCGTGCGCGTTTGCACCGCTTTTCCTTCGGTATTAATCAGTTTTACTTCTACTGGCTGCGAAGGCAGAATACCGCCATCTTGGTCGCGGAGTAGCGCATTAACGGTAATGGTTTCACCGGGGCGATAGAGAAGACGATTACTATATAGATGAGCTGGCGCTTTTTGGAAACGGTCACCTGCAATGGCAAAATCGTTTAGATCGAGCGCAATTTCACGCATCGGCAACATTGAGATGTCGTTATTGGTCTTTGCAACTAACAGTTCATTTTGTTTGAG
>JAAZCI010000104.1 GCA_012513365.1 Lysobacteraceae bacterium | reverse complement strand
GCACTTTTTCATAACGCCTAAAATTGCTGAATCTCCTTAATTTTCACCTGCTTAGATATTGATCAGCGCAATATTAAATTTTGTTAATATTTACATAAAAATACAAGCTGACTACAAAAAAGGATTCCATAGCGGAATCCTCTTAAGGTCACAGCATCACGTGGCTATATAATCAATTTACCAAGCAGTCGGAAATTGATAATCGGGGAATTTATCCTGCGCATATTGCTTAAATTGCTCTGAATTAAAGACCTCAATCACATCACCTAACCACGCTTCATTGAGATCTTTTTCACGCACAACGCCCCAATTAATGTAGAGATCATTAGGCTCAAGTGAAAGCGCATCCGCAATTTTCAAACCGGAATTCAACGCCGCTCCGCCATTAATCGCCCCGAACGCCGCATCCTTTAATGCCCGCGGTAATAGATCCGATTGCAACTCTTTAATCTCGATCTGGTGCACATTTTCCAAAATATCTTGTTTCGACACTTTAAGCGGATCAATCCCCTCTCTTAATTTAATCCAACCAAGGGAGTCAAGAATCACCAGCGCACGCCCATAGCTGCTTGGATCGTTCGGCACAATCACCACATCGCCCGCCTCAATTGCCTCTAAACTTTTCCGCTTCCCGGCATAGATGGCAAAAGGCGCATTTGGCACTTGAAAGGCCTCTTTTAGGGCTTGCTGAGTTTGCGCGCGATACCCTTCTAAATAGGGCACATGCTGAAAAATATTCACGTCGATCGAGCCCTCATTTAATGCATTATTGAGCTGAATTCCGTCGGTAAATTCTTTTAACGTCACCTCATATCCCTTCTCTTCTAATTGGGGGATAATCGATTCACGAACCATATCGGAAAAATGCCCAAACGACGTGCCAAATCGAATGGTCTTGACCGGCTCTTCAGATTTCTGGCACCCCAATAATACGATCGCCGGCAGTAGTAAAAAAGTTATATATTTAATCAATGCTCGCATTCTATCTCCTCATTATATATGCTAATTAATTGTTTTTATTCTTAACCAAGCTTAACAATTACAGTATTTTCTTAAAATAAACAAGGGAGTATTCAAAATTCATTTAAAAACAGCTGCAATCCTTTACTTTTCAGCGCGCTTGATCCATCATTTTTCTATCCTATTTTTTATTGTGAGCATGACAAAATGACCCAAAAATCACGACTTGATCAGATTATTGCCGAAACCCATCAAAATCGCCGTCAACGGGAGATGGGCTATCGAGAGCAGGCGCTTAAAATGTATCCGTGGGTATGCGGGCGCTGTCAACGGGAATTTGATCACCGCAATGTGCGCGAATTGACCGTTCATCACCGCGATCATGACCATGATAATAACCCGAGCGATGGCAGTAACTGGGAGCTCCTTTGCCTCTATTGTCATGATAATGAACATCAGCGCATGCAGGAAATTGCGAGCTACGGCACTACCAAAAATACCGATGGCGGCGAGATCGAGAGCACTTTTAATCCCTTTGCAGGGCTTGCGGATCTCATGAAAAAGAGATAGTTTAAAGCATTACACTTAATTGTTTTTATTAAATAAATTTAGCAATCATATTGCTATATTCAATATATGAATGATATTACTTTAGAAGACTTCCAGCTAGCCGCATCAGAAATTGCTCACAATGGGGATAATGACACACTACCATTTGATGCTGATGTAGACTTTATAAGAGAGAAACACTCTGAGCTAGCACAATTAGCTTTTGACATTTCATCTACAATAAATAGTGGCTACGATATCAATCAATACCCTATTTTTTCTGAAAGATTATTAGCCTCATCCGGGCCGAATGGCTTTAGAATGATCACAAAAATACACCCTTTCTGGAATATCTATCTAAATGGTTTAGCAATTGCTATCGCAAAAAAGAATGAGCCAAAAAGAAATCCCCGTGCTCACTCTTATCGATTTGCTCCCAAAGAAAACAATCTTTTTGATAAACAGTCCTCTTGGCGCTCATATAAACAATCAGTATTAGCAGATAATGATTTTCAAGAAGGTAGTTATGTTGTCCAAACTGATATTGCCAACTTTTATGAACGCATTTATCATCATAACCTAGAAAACTGTATAAAAAATCTTTTTAACAGTCATTCAAAAATAGCCTATCAAGTTGACCGTATTTTAAGAAAAATTACAGCAGGAAAGTCATTTGGCCTACCGATTGGTGGTCAGGCATCTCGCATTTTTGCTGAAGTTTTAATGACTACAATTGATCAAGCTCTTATCAGTCATGGAATGAAGTGGCATCGTTACGTCGATGACATTACTATTATTGTCGATTCGCCCTACGAGGCCTATAAAGCCTTATCTGACTTATCTTATACTCTATCCGATTATGGTTTATCTCTTAATCGAATGAAAACCAATATATTACCAGCGAATCAATATAGAGAATATATTCATACTCAATTAGGATTGAATGATGAGTGTTCACTAAAACTAGAAACAATTGATTTATATTTTGATCCTTATTCTGATAATGCCGAAACAGAATATGAAGATCTAAAGAAAACTGTCCAAAGCATTGACATACACTCACTCTTAAATTCAGAGCTCGATAAAAGCCAACCCGATACTTTTGTCGTAGCCCAAATTAGTAGAACTTTAAAACTACATGAGACGGATGAGGCATTAAGATTAATCACTGTATTATTAAATCCTAGTAACTTATATGCATTCCGAGGCTCTTGGTCTAAAATAATGAAAGCCATTAATCTCCTTCGGTGTGATGATAACTTTCTATCAATTCATAATAATATTGACCTCTTATTAGATGCAATCCCCGATGAGTTACCGCATTTATTAAAACCCGAAACAAATCTCTTATACTTTTTAAAAACTATACGCTACGAGTCATCTGAACAAAGAGCCCAATTTGTTCAAAAAACCTATAATAATACAGATTCACAAACAGTTAAGATAGCTTGTATTGATTGTTGGAGATATTGGTCTGATAGTCCAAAGTTTGAAATGCTCAAAAACAAATGGAGTAGCATTATTTCTACAGAAGAGGCTAGGATGGTATGGCTATCTTCTTATAAATTTGGCGATAGTGGACGTCACTTTAGAAAAAGCTCTAAGTCATCTTTAGAAAATCAACTCGACTTAAACATAAATTGTTCTAAAAAAGATAATCAACAAATCATATCTTTTTCTGAAATCTATATCGACTGGGCACAAACATATGACACGCTTTAATATCGTACAAAAAGACCCTCGTACATTAGCTCGTGAAATATCAGGTATATTTAATATACTATTTCCCCAATTAACTACCGGTTTCGTTGCCCATTTAAATAGACAAAATCTTCCCTTACTAGCCGGTACCGCTATTGATAAAAAGCTATTAAGTCAAAGCTCAATAAATAGAGCAATGCTATTTGAAATAGCAGTTGCACGTGCAGAGTTGAAAATAACAAATCCAACATCCTCATGGGAAGAGTGTCTCCAAATAGCAATCGATAGACAGAGACGCTATTATGATGCGCAACTAATATCCTCTCTAACAAATCACGATCAAAAAATTGCTGATATTGTTTCTGATAACCTAGTAAGCGTACTATCTCACATCTCACAAAAAGAAGGTAAGGAGATAAATATTTCACCTAGTATTCCAGGTTTTTTATGGATTTCCAATAGTAAAGGAGACTTTGCGATAGGTGAAAGCTTAATCGAAGTTAAATGCTCTAATAAAAATTTTTCCAGCGCTGATTATAGGCAAATAATATTATACTGGTTGCTTAGTTATATTGGATCTATAGAGAAAAACAATTCAGAATGGAAAAAGTGTTTTTTAATAAACCCTCGTTTAAATACAGCTGTAGAGCTAAATTTCGATCATCTTATTTCTTTTGTTAGCGCAGGTCTCCCTAAAACTGAAATTTTTTCTTTATTTCACACTCTTGTCAAACGACAATATGATTACTTATAACGCTCATCATTTTTTTACTCAACCGTCAATGATTTAGCAAGATTGCGCGGTTTATCAATATCTTCACCGCGAATGTTAGCCACATGATAGGCAAGCAGTTGCACCGCAATGGTGAAAACAATCGGCCGTAGAAGCGGAAAAGTTTCCGGAAGCGTGAGCGTGTGATCCGCATCAACATCTGAGAAATCTCCGCCATCGCTGATCACAAAAAGCTCGCCACCTCGAGCAGAAACCTCGTGCATATTGCCCCGAATCTTTTCAAGCAGCGCGTCATTGGGCGCAAGCACAATCACCGGCATGGATTCATCAACGAGCGCCAGTGGCCCATGTTTTAGCTCGCCCGCGGGATAACTCTCCGCATGAATATAACTAATCTCTTTGAGCTTTAGCGCCCCCTCTTCGGCAATGGGATAGAACATTCCCCGCCCTAAATAGAGCGCATGTTCACGCCGAGCAATTTGAGTGGCAAACGTTTTTAAGCGCTCTTCCGTTAATAACGCTTGAGTGATCTCGCTTGGAAGGGTTTTGAGCGCCTTTAGATGTTCCGATAATTGCGCGGAGTCCAAACAATGTTTAACATTTGCCAAGGTATTTGCGAGTACAAATAGCGCCACCAGTTGCGCGGTAAAGGCTTTGGTTGAGGCAACGCCCACCTCAACACCGACGTTGGTATAAAATACGCAATCACTCATACGCGGTAGCACACTTTCCCGTACATTACAGATCGAGAGCGATGCCATCACCCCCGAAACTTTCGCATGTTTAAGCGCCTCAATCGTATCGAGTGTTTCGCCCGATTGAGAGAGCGTGATCACCATCTCCCCCGATTCCACCAATCTCTCGCGATACCGATATTCGCTTGAAATCTCCACATCGGTAGGGAGTTTCGCTAAGGTTTCAAACCACGTTTTCGCCACTTTTCCGGCAAAATAGGAGGTCCCACAGGCGAGGATTTTAATCCGTTTTACCTTGGGAAAAATCGCGTCCGCCTCACGACCGAAAAGATCTGCTACAAATCCACGAGACAAGATATTTTGGAGCATTCCCTGCAATACATCGGGCTGATTGAAAATCTCTTTTTGCATGAAATGCTGATAATTCCCGAGCTCAAGCGCCTCAAGACAAAGATCGGAAATGAATGTTTCACGGGAAACCTTTTGTCCTGTAAGCGTTTCACAGCGCAGAATCTCACGGGCAGTAAATGCGATCAGATCGCCCTCTTCAAGATAGAGTACCTGCTCCGTTTCACTCAAAATGGCCGCAATATCGGAGGCAATGAACGTACACGCTTCCCCAAATCCAAGAAGGAGCGGGCAACCTTTACAAAGCGCAATGAGCTGATCGGGCGAGTGTTCGTCAAGCACGACAAATGCATACGCGCCCGTTAAACGTTTTCCCACAAGGCGTACTGCCTCAAAGAGCGTCGCTCCCTGCGCCATCTCAAAATGGAGGCGATGGGCAATCACTTCGGTATCGGTATCCGATAAAAATTGATAGCCCGCCTCGATTAATTCAGCCCGCTCTGCCTCGAAATTATCAATAATTCCATTATGAACCACTGCCAAATGATCGGAACAATGCGGGTGTGCATTAACCTCTTTCACCCCGCCATGAGTCGCCCAACGGGTATGACCTATACCGATCGGACTCGTTTTATTTTGACTCTCTGACTCAAGCGCCGAAACGCGCCCCACTTTACGAATTCGCTCCAGATAACCCCCGTGCAGATAGGCGATTCCCGCAGAATCATACCCCCGATATTCAAGCTGTTTAAGTCCCGTAATGAGACTTGGGATAATATTCTTATTTTGGCTAACGGCACCGAAAATTCCACACATCGATAGGCTCCCTCATTCGCAATGGTGCGATTTGTCAAAGCATCATAGTAGTGGATTTTTAAACCCTGATTTTTTAAAATTTTAAATTTTACCCCGTCATTAAATTTAAAAATTTTACTAAGCCATCAGTAGCATAATGCCATTGATTCCCGCTTTCGCGCCGACAATAAAGAGAATGCCCAGGATAATGACCGTGAAGAGTCTGCGGGAAATTTTCTCACGAAGGCGAATCCCCAATAGTAAAAAAAAGAGCGATAACAGCGTAATCAGCATCAATAGCGAAAATTCAGCCAGTGGCATCGCAAAAACCAGATCGCGTAAGACCCAAAATTGCACGATTTTACCGGCTAAATAGCAGAGATTACTCGCTTTGGCAATCTCCCGAGTGTCGTTATCGGTGGATAAAAGATAGACCATAAGTAGCGGCGCCATCGCATTGGTTGACCCGCCGACAAGCCCCGCTAAAGCGCCAAATATCGCAAGCGTCACCCCATTGACCGGAATGCGCCACACCTTGCCCGATAAACTGGTGGCGACATAAAAAATAATCACCGCGGACATGAGCAGATAGATATAGCCCACATCCACCATAAAAAGGAGCTTCACGCCAAAATATCCGCCTAAAATGCTCGATACAACCAGCATCCAATAGCGTTTTAAATAATGGTAAAATTCCGCAAACATCCCCCGCTCACTGCGCGATAAAAGTACCACTAAATTGATGATCAGCGCAGGCATCAACACCATCACAATCGTTGTTTCAAGCGAATAAAAGTTGGTGAGCACTCCTGTCGTAATCATCGGAAATCCAAGTCCCGTGATCCCATGAAGGAGTGCTGAAAGGGCAAACAAAACAAGTAATAAAAGGTAGGTTAACGTAATCATCATCGGGCACCATCATTGAAAGGAGTCTCCCCCCACTATAAATCGCCCACAGAAAAAAGCGAGTGATTCACGCTCGACTAACAAAGTAATGCACGTTTTTTGGGTGGCGGAGAGACAAAATCGATCTCTGATAGACTCCGATTAGGCCAATCAAGCGCTTTGATATCAAGATTCACCGACACAAAGACATTACTCAAATCGATGCGAGACAGAAGCGATTCATTGAGCTCGACCCGCTCACCAATCCGTCCGCCTAAAAGATAAAAATCCACATCTTGATAATCCATCTTCGGATTTTCATCATCCATATGGGCAATTTTAATAATACGAATGGTTGATGGGAGTTTTGCGCGAAGCTCGGAAATAAAAGCTTGTGTCTCCCAACCATTTAACAGAACGGCGCTGACATTAAGATGCTCTGCGACATAGAGAATCTCCTCTAAGTCGGCATTTTGGAAGATCGCAACGAGCGGAATCGGGGAATTGTGACCGATCTCAATCCCTTTTTGAATGGAGATGCCGTAGGGCGATGTGAGCATAAAGATAAATCCCGCGTACGAAACGCCTGCTTGGTGCAATGCTTCAAGCTCCGCGCGACTTTGAACGCCACTCACTAATGTCTCATTACGATCACGATTAACTGCTATAAATTGATTCGACGATGCCATCTCTCTTTCCTTTTTAGTCACTCTTTTTAGCGCATAAAAAAAGCCCGCATCGGTGTGCGGGCTTCTCAATTAGTATAGGTGAATTAAATTTTAACCACGAACCACTATACCTCCCGCATGGTGGAGATAATAGTAGTAATAATAGGTTGCGAAATTTAAATTCATCTTGGTTCTTTCTAGTTTCTAATATAAAAACGAATCTCTCTATCATAGCCTGCTAAAAAAGATTGTCAATTCATTCTAAAAAAGAGCATGTTCCCGATCGTTAACGCACAAAAAAACCTCCCAAGTGGGAGGCTCATTTAGGTATGGCGCATCATCATCTCAAAGGTTGCAAGTGCCACATTTGAGACCGCGAGCAGTAAAATAATGGCCACACTGCCCACAATGGTTCGTTCAATGACGTGGTTGTACCCGCACGATACAACAAAATTAGCAATGTGATCTTCCTTGATCACTTTGGCTTAGCCAAGCTCTTCCGTGAATTGATCAATATAATATTGGCGTTGCAAATTTTCATGACATTCTAAAATCATCAAATCAATGCTACGAACGTGTTTCCGAATCTGATAGAGCCTTGAAAATACGCGGTCAAATTCGAGCAGATAGCGCTTCACATCGAGCGATTCTACTGAGAAGGCCTTCTTCATCAAGAGACTGCCATCAAAAATTGAGTATTTATATTCACGCTTTTCTGAGGTC
>JAAZCI010000103.1 GCA_012513365.1 Lysobacteraceae bacterium | reverse complement strand
TGGGCGACTGTATTTAGGCTTTGTAGTATATGAAGTCACTAAATCAGTCGCTTTATTTTTATCTACGAGCGCTAAAATATTTTGTAAGGAGTTTTGGATGAAACGCCGTGTTGTAGTAACTGGATTAGGGGCGGTAACGCCTGTTGGAAATAACGTAACCGATTCATGGGCGAATATTATTGCAGGGAAGAGCGGGGCTAAAACCATCGATCTCTTTGACCCTACTGAGTATGCCGTCACGTTTTCGGCGCCTGTTAAAGAGTTTGATCCTTCACATTATATTAGTGCTCGTGAAGCGCGTCGTATGGATACGTTCATTCAATACGGATTGGTGGCAGGCCTTGAGGCACTCGATGATTCCGGATTGGAAGTGACCGAGGAAAATGCCACACGTATCGGTGCGATGATCGGTTCGGGCATTGGTGGACTGCCGGGGATTGAGGAGAGTCACTCAACGCTTTTAAACAAAGGTCCGGGTCGCATTAGCCCATTTTTCGTGCCTGGCGCAATTATCAATATGGTTGCAGGACAGCTCTCCATTATGCGTGGTCTTAAAGGGCCTAACTTAGCGACGGTTACTGCATGTGCCTCAGGTACTCATTCGATCGGTTTAGCGGCGCGTTTAATTGCGTATGGCGATGCCGATGTGATGGTGGCAGGTGGTGCTGAAATGGCGACATGTCCAACCGGAATTGGTGGATTTGCGGCAGTGCGAGCACTCTCTAAACGCAATGACGATCCAGAAGCGGCGTCACGCCCATGGGATCAAGATCGTGATGGATTTGTGTTAGGCGATGGTGCCGGCGTTATTGTGCTTGAAGAGTATGAGCATGCAAAAAAACGTGGCGCTAAAATTTATTGTGAGCTCACCGGATTTGGTATGAGTTCTGATGCTTATCACATTACCAGCCCAACGCCAGATGGTAGCGGCGCAATGCAATGTATGGTGGCGGCACTTAACGATGCGGGCATTGACGCAAGTGAGATTGATTATATCAATGCGCACGGAACCTCAACGCCGGTTGGTGATGTGATGGAGATTGCAGCGGTAAAAGGCGCGCTTGGCGATCATATCTACAAAACCGCGATTAGCTCAACAAAATCGATGACAGGCCATCTTCTAGGTGCTGCCGGTGGGATCGAGGCGGTATTTACCATTCTTGCGATTCGTGATCAGATCGCGCCTCCAACCATTAACTTAGACAATCCAGCCGAAGAGTGTGAAGGAATCAATCTTGTGCCCAATACTGCACAAAAAATGGAGATTAACTACGCACTATCGAACTCATTTGGATTTGGTGGTACCAACGGGTCGCTGCTCTTTAAAAAAATTGACTAGTAGAACACCTTACCTGTAAAAGATATGGTGTGGATGTGTCAAAAGCGCATTCATCCATATCTTTTTTAGTGTATAAGACAAACGGATAAATAAAGGATATAGCGTGTTGCGATTGATTCGACGTTGGATATTTTCCATCATCAAGTATCTCTTTTCACGAGGCCTCTTTTTAGTGGTGGTCTTCGCACTTTTTGGCAGCGTGGTGGGCTTTGCCTATAATCTTGGAAATTTTTTAAAAACGCCTCTTAATATGACCGAAGAGGTCCGACTTGAGATTCCAAGCGGCACATCGCTCGCTTCACTTACGCAAAAACTCACCAGCCAAGCCGGTTTGCACGATGAGCGCTATTTCCAAATCTACAGCCGCCTAACCGGACAATCCGGTAAATTAAAAGCGGGCGAATATCTCTTAAAACCGGGGATGACGGCGCAAGATATCCTCTCTCTAGTCACAAGTGGCCAATCAATTCAATATAGCTTCACCCTAATTGAAGGTTGGACTTTTAAACAGCTCATTGCCGAGCTTAAAAAAGATACCGATATCACCTTTACCTTAGAGGGATTATCGCCCGATGAAATTATGACGGCGCTTGGTTTAGATGGTGCGCATTATGAGGGGTATTTCCTCCCCGATACCTATTTTTTCCCAAAAGGGTATGAAGATCGAGCGCTCTTGAAACGCAGTTATACCGCAATGCAACGTGTGGCGGAGGATGCTTGGAAGCGCAAAGATGGTGATCTTCCGATTAAATCACTTCACGAACTGTTAACGCTTGCCTCCATTATTGAAAAAGAGACCGGCGTTGCCTTTGAGCGCCCTGAAATTGCCGGTGTCTTTGTCCGTCGGCTCAATCTTAATATGAAGCTTCAAACTGACCCGACGGTTATTTACGGCCTAGGGGATAATTATCGCGGCGATATCTATCTGAGCGATCTAAAACGCGATACCCCGTATAATACCTATACGCGCGCAGGTTTACCGCCGGGGCCCATTGCGATGCCAAGCCGTGCGGCGATCTATGCGGCCGCCAATCCTGCAACGGGGAAAAGCCTCTACTTTGTGGCAAAAGGCGATGGATCGGGCGAGCATGTCTTTAGTAATACGCTCGATGAGCATAACCGCGCCGTGCAGGCATATCGCAAAGCGATTAAGAAACAGTAGATGGATAATGATGCAGAATGATGTAGCAATGATGATAACGATGACACAGGGCAAATTTATCACTTTTGAAGGCTCAGAAGGAGCAGGGAAAACCACTCAAATCACCAAGCTTGCCAGCTTTTTAGAGGCAAATGGGATTGAGGTGATCGTAACCCGTGAACCCGGCGGCACACCGCTTGGGGAAAAAATTCGCGCGCTTTTATTAAATGATGAGATGGACGAGGTAACCGAGCTTCTTTTAATGTTTGCCGCACGCCGTGAGCATTGGATCACGAAAATCAAACCCGCACTCGATGCTGGAACGTGGGTGATAAGTGATCGGTTTACTGAATCGAGCTTTGCTTATCAAGGTTTTGCGCGAGGTCTCTCACTGAATATGATTGAAACGCTTGAACGGGTCACGCTTGAAATGCCGCGTGCCGATCTCACCTTTTGGTTTGATATCCCGGTTGAGATAGGTCTTAAACGGGCACGTTCCCGGGACGTGACTGATCGATTTGAGCAAGAGAAAATCACCTTTTTTGAAAAGGTCAATGCAGGATTTAAGACGCTCTACGAGAGTGGTAAGCGGCCAATTGTACGGATTGATGCAACGCAAACCATCAGCGAGATTGAAGCGGATATTAAACGCGGGATTGATGCACGCTTTCCACGAGCGTTAGGAGTGGCTCATGAGTCGTAAAAAAGAGGACGCACCGCAAATATTAGCGCTCACCAAGCAATATCCTAATGCATTTCATAAAGCAGCGTGGCTCCATGACTATTATCGTTCTATCCTCTCGCGCTTTGAGATGGGGAGAGCGCCCAACGCCATTTTATTAAGTGGTGAAAAAGGGGTGGGGCAACGGGAGCTCGGGCTTGAGCTTGCAAAAGCCTTATTATGCCAAACGCCAAATCAAACCGATTTACCGCAAGTCTGTGATGCGTGCCAAAGTTGCACTTGGTTTAATGCAGAACATCACCCGGATCTTATTTATCTTGGGGGCGGGCGTGAGATTAAAGTGGATGAAATTCGGACGATCCAAAAATTCTCCGTCACTAAAGGGGAATCGGCACGGAAAATTGTCTTTCTAGATGAGGCAGAGCGGATGAATGTGAGCGCTGCCAATAGCCTTCTTAAAATTTTAGAAGAACCGCCAAGTCATCTTACATTTATTTTAACGGTGGAGCGCCCGCGGGAATTGCCGGCAACCATTTTAAGCCGCTCGCAACATTATCCTATTCTGAGTCCAAGTGAAAACAGCGTGGTCACTTGGCTGCAAAATGAATTAACTCTAAATACTGATACGGCAACGCTCCTCTATAAGCTCTGTTTTAATTCCCCCTTCGGCGCACTTGCACGGTATGATGCCAACTTTTTTAGTCGTGTCGAGGAGATGGCAACAAAACTGCTCAACTTTCTTACCGTGCCAAGTCAAGCCGTTAAAGAGCTCGAGACGCTCGTCAAAGACGAGGCTAAAGCAACGCTCCTCTTTGAGCTCCTCTTTCTTGCGCTTCGTGATGCACTCTATAAGGCGCCTACACTTCCTGTGTTGGAGGGAATGGTGCGCTACTTTTCCCGTATCCCTGCGAAAAATTGCCTCACCCGTTATGAAAGACTCGTTAGCATCTATGCAGATCGCCATAAACAGACCCGCTTAGATTACGCCTTAGAAGCGTGGTTTTTAAATCGCTAGGTTTTTTCGATCATTTCTATACCTATCAGATATACATATAGAGCGTTATAAAACTGGCACTTTAAGTCACTTTTGAGGATAAAATGAAAAACTTGATTCGGGTCAAGTCTAAAATTGCCGGGTATGACAAATATTGGCACCTTTTTGTGGCTAATATGGCATTATCCCGATTTAATTAAGATTAAATTTGGCTTTTCAGCATCTTTACAAAAATATTTTTTGATTGTTATCCTTTATAAAAACAGATGAATAACCATAAAAATCAACCATCTAAATTAACATCGCTTTACATTCTTAACAAAAAATAAGAGAATATCTTCCGTTGGCACGAGGCTTGCATCTAATAGAGGCAAGACATTCGTCAAACGCAGTTATTAAACTGTGATTCATTCCATAGAAAAAAGGTAGTAAAGATGAAAAATTTACAAAAAGGTTTTACTTTAATCGAGTTAATGATCGTTGTTGCGATCATCGGTATTCTTGCAATGTTCGCACTTCCTGCGTACCAAGACTACACTAAACGTACGCACGTTGCAGAGGGTATTCAATTAGCTGCGTCTGCAAAACAAGCTGTTACAGAGTATTATGCATCTAACGGTAAGTGGGTAACAGGGGCTAATACAAACAATGTAAATGCTGAGGCGGGAATTAATGCTCCAAGCCAAATCAAAGGTAATGCTGTCACAAGTATCACTGTTTTAGCTGATGGTGTAGTGAACGAGAATCCTACAGCAACTTCTTATAAGAAAGGCAATACAATTGATATTCTATATAATGAAAAAGTATCAGCTGATAAAGATGCAACAGCAAGAATGGTTGCTTGGGCAACTCCAGGTTCGGTAATGTGGACGTGTGGGCCTAAAGATGCAAAACTAGAAAAGAAACATTTACCTTCAAACTGCCGTACAGATAACTCTGTACCAGCTAAATCGTAATATATTTGCTACATAAAAGTTGTATCTTAAGATTAAAAGGAAAGTCATAGTGGCTTTCCTTTTTTTATGATAAGGATTGATAATGTTAAATACTAAAAATACCGGCTTTACCTTAATCGAGCTGATGATTGTAGTGGCGATCATCGGTATTTTGGCGATGTTTGCGCTTCCTGCGTATCAAGACTATGCGCGTCGTGCGCATGTATCGGAAGGGTTAACGATGGCATCGACGGCGAAAATGGCGGTGGTCTATCACTATATTACCCATGATGGTAAGTGGCTCATGAAGAGTGATTTATCCGCTGGGCAAACGTCCCTCAATGAAATCGTGGGGCTTGCAAAACCTACTGAAATTACAGGCGGCGCGGTGAATTCTGTGGAAATTTTAGAGGCGGAAAAAGCGCAAGGCATCTCTGGTAACAAAGTAGTGGTACGCTTTAATCAAAAAGTGACGAAAACGCCTAATGCGTTTGTCACGATGCAAGCGTGGGATAATGGAACGACGATG
>JAAZCI010000102.1 GCA_012513365.1 Lysobacteraceae bacterium | reverse complement strand
TCATACGCCTCATGCTGAAGCGCATCACCCTCTTTAATCTCGGTGCGTTCGGCAATGCGTTTTAATAGCCAGTTATCATTACCAGCGCCGCTTAAATTAATGTTCACTTTGGTGAGCGGAATGGGCTCGCCGGGGGTGACATTATAAATGGCCACCCACTTTCCATTTTGATAGGCAAGTGAGCTTGAAACCTTCGCCTTATAGTAACCAAAGGGTTCAAGCGAGGTTAAAATCTCTTCTTTACCTTGATTAAAGAGCCAGCGGAGGCGAAGCTCATTATCCATCTCATCGGGATCGATAAAATTAAGCGAGGTGGCGTTATAGGCATTTTGATACGCCAATTCATCGCGAATTCCTTTGATGGTAACGGTGAGAAGTTCATTCACTTCGACCGTTTTTTCATCCGGTGCCGATGCTTCTTGCTTGGGTTTACTCGACCCATTCGTTGCCGATTTTTCAGCAAGGGCAGGGCTTGAGCTAAGCGCGAGAAGCAGGGCGGTTGTCAGGAATAGGGGGCGATGAATCAGTCGTGTCATAATGCGTTTAAATCAGGTTGAGTTTAGTGTTCTAATTGGTCGAGCCCAAACACATCGTGCAGGGTACGCGTCGCAAGCTCAGTATACTTGGTATCGATCACAACAGAAATCTTAATCTCAGAGGTGGAGATCATGTGGATGTTAATTTTCTCATCCGCGAGTGCTCTGAACATTTTACTTGCAACGCCCGCGTGCGAGCGCATGCCAAGACCAACTAGTGAGATTTTTACGATCTCTTCATTGCCGAGCACTTTACGCGCGCCGATGCGTTTTGCCGTTGCTTCGGTGATGGTCATCGCTTTATCATAATCCACCGCGCCTACGGTGAAGGTGAAATCCGTGGTCTCATCTTGACTAATGTTTTGCACAATCATGTCCACTTCGATGTTCGCTGAGCTAATTTCGCCCAATAGATCGAATGCAATGCCAGGACGATCAGGCACACCAAGCACGGTAATTTGTGCTTCATTTTTGTTAATGGCGATGCCGGAAATGATGGCCGATTCCATGCCGATTTCTTCTTCTGTAGTGATCAAGGTACCTTCTCCTTCTTCTTGTAATGATGATAGTACGCGAATGGGCACATTATATTTAGCCGCCAATTCGACGGAGCGAATTTGTAATACTTTTGAGCCAAGGCTCGCAAGTTCTAGCATCTCTTCAAAACTGAGTTTGGTGAGACGTTTTGCTTTCGGTTCGATGCGTGGGTCGGTGGTATAAACGCCGTCCACGTCAGTATAAATTTGGCACTCTTCTGCGCCAAAGGTGGCAGCGAGAGCTACAGCTGTCGTATCTGAGCCACCTCGGCCAAGCGTTGTCACGGCGCCGTCATCGGTGACCCCTTGGAAGCCGGCCACAACGACCACATAGCCATCGTCTAAATCTTGTTGAATGGTGCTTGGGTCAATATTAATAATGCGCGCTTTGGTGTGAACATGGTCGGTTAAGATTTTCGCTTGATTTCCGTTGTAGGATTTTGCCTTAATGCCCATCTCATGAAGAGCGATCGATAAAAGTGAAATGCTCACTTGTTCGCCGGTTGCTACGAGCGCGTCAAATTCACGCTCAAGCGGGGTTTTTGAGAGAGAGCGGGCAAGGTTAATCAAGGTGTCGGTTGTGCCAGACATTGCAGATAAAACTACGATTAAATCATGTCCTGCATCCTTAAACTTTTTCACGCGACGCGCGACGTTTCGGATGCGATCGATATTGGCGACAGAACTTCCGCCATACTTTTGCACTAAAAGCGACATATTAATTTGCCTCTATGGTTGATGGTTGAAAATGGATAATTTATCGATTATCGCTAAAAAGCGCTAGAAAATCTAGCGCTTTTCGGTGGTTTTACTCATAAAAATGAGCTTTTTGATTCAATTTTAAATGTCTTCGTTTCTTTAATAAGACCTTCTTAAAATTTATCCTCTACTATCGACTACAAGAAGAGGTAAATCAAGAGGAAATAGACCGGCACTAAGACGATCATCGCGCGGAACATATAGCCAAAGAAGGAGGGCATTTTAATCCCCTCTTGTTCAGCGAGCGCTTTGATCATAAAGTTCGGCGCATTTCCGATATAGGTGAGCGGACCTGTAAATACCGTACCCATCGAGATCGCAAGGAGCGTCGTTGGCACAGAATTCATCAAGTATTGCGCAGCATCGGGGCCATTTAAATCACCGGCTGCCATATTAAAGAAGACAAGATAGGTCGGCGCATTATCTAAGAAGGCCGATAAGAAAGTAGTCACCCAGAAATAGACCGCATTAATCGGCGTGCCATTTTCATCGTGGGTTACTTCCATGATTTTCGCAAACGCGCCATTTTCACCGGCTTGTAAAATCATAATGACCGGTACGATGGTAAGGAAAATCCCTGAGAAGAGTTTTGCCACCTCAATAATGGGGTACCAGTTAAAGTTATTACTGCGGCGAATCTCGCGCGAGGTGATCTTCATCGACACAATCGTCAAGATAACAAAGAGAAGATCGCGCATGATGCCTTGAATGGTGAGCGTTGTATCGTAGATTTTAAATTCAATCCCAGGATTCCACGTCCCCGATACGATAATGCCTACAAGAACGCCTAAAATAATGAGGAAATTGAGTTTTCCAATCATAATAAAGGTCGTCTTTTCATCACTTTTCTTAAGACCTTCTTTACGGAATAGATAAGTATCCATCACAAAGAAGAGCGCAAGCAGTAAGCCAGACATCACCAGCACCGGGCCAAACATATATTTTAACGTCCAGAAAAAGTCAATCCCGTTTAAGAATCCAAGAAAGAGCGGTGGATCCCCAAGCGGCGTTAACCCACCACCGACGTTGGCAACTAAGAAGATAAAGAAGATCGCAAGGTGCATGCGATATTTTCGATTGCGATTGGCTTGCAGGAGCGGGCGAATAAGTAACATTGCGGCGCCGGTTGTCCCCATTACTGAGGCAAGTACGGTGCCGAGGGCTAGTATCCCTACGTTAAACTTTGGGCTCGCGACTAAATTCCCTGAAATATTGATTCCGCCAGAGGCTGCAAAGAGCACCAGCAGTAATAAAATAAAGGGGATAAATTCGCTAAAAAGCGCGTCGACAAAGATGCTCATCCCGGTATTAAATCCATATTGATAGATTAATGGCAGGAAGAAAGTCAGTGTCCAAGCAAGCGTGATTTTCCCGAAGTTTTCGTCCCAAACTTTAGGGGCAAAAAGGGGAAAGAGGGCAATGGAGAGGATAATTCCGGCGAAGGGGATTCCCCAGATCGGAGAGAGCAATTCTCCTTGAAAGTTGGCAGCTTGATCGGCGTGTGCGCTGAGTGGCAACAGTAGAAGTCCGAACAGCATAAAAACGGTTTTACGCATTAATACCTCCCTAAGTATCTAAACGGCGTGAATCATTAATTGTAAGTGGCATACAATAAAATAGACCGAAGAAGGGCTAGACTTTATTGAGTCATTTAATTGTTTAATGGTGGTAGGTCGTTAACCTTAAAAATGCACGATTTTTAAATTATTGTAACGGCTGTGCTAGAGCGAAATCGGCGCTTTATAAATTTCGATAAAGTGCTATGCTATAGACCATCATAAACAATTTAGAATACCATAATAAATGAAACATTTTCAAAATATTGGCCTCATCTTAAGCGATGAAAATTCCCCAGAAGTGCGCGAGGTGGTTGAGCGTACGAAGCGGATTTTAGACGATAATGGATGTCGCTATTATGAAGTCGACAATTTGCCGTATCGATCAACGGCCTACCCTGAAAATGTGATGCAGCGTTTAGGCGTGTGCGATCTTTTAATGGTATTTGGGGGCGATGGTACGTTTTTAGGCATTGCGCGAAAAGTTCATGCCCTCAATGTGCCGCTTTTAGGGGTCAATCTCGGTCATCTTGGTTTTTTAGTCGATCTTGACCAAAAGGCGGTGCGTGAAAATCTTGAGAATATATTAAACGGGGAATATACCCGCGAAAATCGTTTTCTGCTCTCGATGCGCATCAATGAAGAGTTGATGTCGCTTGCAATGAATGATGTGGTGATTCATAAAACCCAGCTCTCGCGCCTGATTGAGCTTGATGTAAACGTTAATGGCGAATATTTAACCAGTTACCGCGCCGATGGGCTGATTTTCTCAACGCCGACTGGATCGACCGCTTATTCGCTCTCAACGGGCGGGCCGATTATCTATCCAACGCTTCCCGCGATCTTAATTGCGCCGATCTGCCCGCATACTTTTAGCCATCGTCCGATTGTGTTGCCATCAAGCAGTGCGATCACCATTCAACATCACCCCTCGATGGAAAAGCCGGTCAATGTCACCTGCGATGGGCAAGAGCTCTTTACCCTTAAAAAGGAAGACAGACTCTCGATTAATAGCAATGAATTTGATATCACTTTGATTCATCCGCTGGAATATAGCTTTTTTAGTATCTTAAAAGAGAAGCTTAGCTGGGGATTACAGCCGTCACTCCAAGGGCGATAGATCTGTTTTCATTGGGTTTTTCAAATAATTTTTAACATAAAAAGATTGACTATATTTTACGCGATGTTAAATTGAGCTTGTCAACGTAAAAAATATCATTATAATAATGATCGTTTTGTTTAGATGAACGATAAGGAATTGAGAAAAAAATGAAGCCAGAAGCTTTTTTTTTGTCACAACAACGACGCGACATGGTGATGACCATCGCTCTTTCTCTTTTCCGTTTTTATAGAAAATCCTCCTTTTATTAATAGGGGGATTTTTTTTTGCCCAGAGAATTTATAAACCGATTATCAATCGACTTTTCAACCCCGATGAGTTGCAAAAAAAGGAAAAAATTATGAACGCATTAGCACAATCACGACAAATTTTAAATCACGATTTCTATACCCGTAACAAAAGCCTTAAAGCCCATCTCTTACGCAGTATTCAAGAAAATGGCGGGTGGGTCAATGCGCATATGCATGGTGACCGTGCGTTCACAATCGACTTTGAAGGGTTTGAGGTCTATCAAAACCAAACGCTCATCGAAAAATGGGACACCTTAGACCGCATCAAATCACAAATGACCGAAGATGATTACTATCGTCACTTCAGCATGGCGCTTGAGCGTATGATCGAGCAGGGCGTTGCCGCAGTGGGAAGCTTCATCGATATCGACCCAATTTGTGAAGAGCGCGCGATTACCGCAGCCCTTAAAGCTCGTGAGATCTACAAAAATGACATCACGGTAAAACTTGTGAACCAAACGCTTAAAGGGGTGATTGATAAAGAAGCGCGTTACTGGTTCGATAAAGGGGCGGATTTAGTGGATATTATCGGCGGTTTACCGCGCCGTGACCTTCGCGATCATGGGGAAGGAATGGACTTAAAACACCTCGATATCTTAATGGAAACCGGTAAAAAGCTCGATAAAATGGTGCACGTTCACGTTGACCAATTTAACTCATGTGACGAGAAAGAGACCGAGATGCTGACCGATAAAACCATTGAGCACGGCATGAACGGAAAAGTGGTAGCAATTCACTCGATCTCCATTACCGCGCACTCAGAAGAGTATCGTCAAATGCTCTACAAAAAAATGTTAGAAGCGCAAATGATGGTGATTGCTTGTCCATTTGCTTGGATCGATAGCCCACGCCGTGAAGATCAAGGCCCAACGCGCAACTCAATTACCCCAGCGGACGAGCTTGCTAAAGCAGGAATTCCCGTTGCAGTTGGTACCGATAATATCGCCGACTACATGCTTCCTTTCACCGATGGCGATATGTGGGAAGAGCTTAAATTACTCATCACCGGTTGCCGTTACACCAATATTGATGAAGCGATCAATATCGCAACGCGTAACGGTCGTATGGCGCTCGGTTTAGAACCCTATTCACGCGTATAGGTATCCTGATTAACGGAGGAGACATCGGGATGATTGAGGGAATGATGCAATTGGCACGCCCTCATCGTCCCTTTGTTTTAACGTGTCATAAAATAGTCATACATTTGCGGTAGATTAGGAGCTATTGAGGCCTATGACCGATTTGTGATGGAGGTTAGGATCGCTTTAAAACCTTAAAACAGATCCTTAAAATCTCACTAGAAAATTAAAAAGTTTGACATTTCTAAAAAAGAGATATACAACTAATAGGCATCAGACAACTTCAATTTTTTATTGGAACGACATTCAAAATGAACAACAACGTTTTTTCTTTTAACTTTTGGTGGCAAATCTCTCGGGAGCGGGAGATATAACTGTGCACGTCTAAAAAAGAAGAAACGACACGTATATCGTCAATAGCCCGCTGAATCAGCGGGCTTTTTTTATGCCTAAAATAAAGTAAACAGAGCAGCAACCCCCTCGGAAGAGATAAAAATTTAATCAAATCGGGCCCAAAATGCCCATCAAATCGAATGTAAGTCCCTTGCCTGAACACCAAGGGCAACCCAAACAACCCAGTATCAAACAGACAAACATTAAACAGACAACCCAACGCACCACTTGTACGCAGACAGATAAAAAAGGAATCGAATCATGAAAGCAATTTTTAATAAACTCTACCAATCAGAAAGTCTCTTTTTAGGCGAGAGCCAAACGTTGTTTTCAAGCATCGCTCGCGGTGAACTGACGCACTCTCAACTCGCCGCAGCACTCATCTGCATGAAGCTTCGCGGTGAAACGCCTGAAGAGATCGCCGGCGCTGCTCAATCTTTTTTAGAGGTAGTTAAACCCTTTCCTCGTCCTAATTATGAATTTGCCGATATCGTTGGTACCGGCGGTGATGGCGCAAACACCGTCAATATCTCAACGGCGAGTGCGCTTGTTGCGGCAAGTTGTGGTGTAAAAGTTGCCAAACATGGAAATCGTTCCGTATCGAGCCTCACCGGGTCATCGGATCTTTTAGCCAAACTTGGGGTGAATCTTGCGGCAACGCCGAATGAATCGCGCCAAATGATGGACGAGCACAACATCTGTTTTCTCTTTGCCCCGCAATATCATGAAGGCTTTAAACATGCGGCGCCCGTTCGTGCAGAGCTTGGTACGCGGACGCTCTTTAATGTGCTCGGGCCCCTTGTGAATCCGGCGCGTCCTCCTTATGCGTTGATTGGCGTTTATCACGAAGATCTCGTTCGTCCCATCGCGGAAACGCTCAATCTTCTCGGTTACAAACGTGCGATGGTGGTGCATGGCAGCGGCGTTGATGAGGTAGCGCTTCATGGATCAACGAAAGTGGCGGAGCTTAACGCCGGTAAGATTGATGAATATGAGGTGGTGCCACAAGATTTTGGCTTAAATAGTCATCCGCTCTCTATGTTAGTCGGCGGTACGCCCGATGAAAACCGTGCATCGCTCCTTAAAATGCTTGAAGGACGAGCACCAGAAGCGCATGAACATGCCGTTGCCATCAATGTGGCAATGCTGTTAAAACTCTTTGGCAATGAAGATTTAAAAGAGAATGCCGCCACTGCGTTAGCCTCGATTCGAGAAGGGCGTGCGCTCGCACTTTTAAATACCATTACCGGAAAAGAGGTGCAATAAGATGAAACTGACTCATACCGTTCTCGATGAGATTGTGCGCCTTCGTAAGATCGATATCGACGCACTTAAAATTAAAGAGCCGCTCGACACCTTCCAAAAAGACCTTCTCCCCAGTGACCGTGATTTTTACGCGGCACTTAACGCAAAAAAAGCGGCTCGCCAACCGGCCTTTATTCTTGAATGTAAGAAAGCCTCACCCTCAAAAGGATTAATTCGTGATGACTTTGATGTTACTACCATCGTTGAGACCTATAACCGCTACGCAACCGCGATCTCAGTTTTGACCGAGCATCGCCATTTTCAAGGGGAGTTCCACTATTTAGAACTCGCGAAAGCGGCGAGTCAGCAACCGATTCTCTGTAAAGATTTTGTGGTGGATGCCTATCAAATCTATAAAGCACGTTTCCATGGCGCGAATGCGATTTTACTGATGCTTTCGGTGCTTGATGATGCGGAATATGAGGCGTTAGCCAGTGTGGCGCATAGCCTTAAGATGGGCGTTTTAACGGAAGTGAATGATGAAGCGGAAGTTGCGCGAGCATTAGCGCTCAATGCCAAAGTGATCGGCATTAATAACCGCGATCTTCGCGATCTCTCCATCGATTTAAGTAAAACCGAACGTCTTGCTAAATTGATGCCCGCAGAGCAGATCATCATTAGTGAATCGGGCATTTTAGAGCACGGGACGATGAAGGAATTGATCCAATTTTACGATGGATTTTTAATCGGTAGTGCGCTGATGGAGGAAACCAATCTCGATCAAGCGGTGCGCAAAATGGTCAATGGCCCCCATAAAGTCTGTGGGCTTACTTCAAATCAAGATGCTCAAGCGGCGTATGATGCAGGCGCAAGTTTCGGTGGCTTGATTTTTGTCCCGAGTTCTCCTCGCGCGGTAACACTCGATGAGGCGAAAACCATTATCGATGGCGTAAATCTTGGCTTTATCGGTGTATTCCAAAATGAATCGATTGATGAAATCGTAACCATTGCAACGGCATTAAATCTTGTAGGTATCCAGCTGCATGGCGATGAGTCAGGGGCCTATATCGAAAACCTTCAGAACGCTCTAGCTGTAGCAGGGAAGCCTTCAATCAAACTGATTAAAGCACTCTCCATTAAAGAGAATTTTGTAGAGATGATGCAAGCTGAAGAGACACCATTTTGCGAGCTTTTAACTCTCCACCGTGACGGCGTGATCGATTATCTACTGCTCGATGGTAAAAAGGGCGGCAGCGGCACGCCATTTAATTGGGCAATATTGCAAAATGCACCGCTGAAATCGCATCTTAAGCGCAGTTTTTTAGCCGGTGGCCTCAATCAAGATAATTTAGTCGAGGCGTTAGCCTTTAACAGTTACGGCGTCGATATTAATTCTGGCGCAGAGCGTGCGCCGGGCAAAAAAGATGCCGGCATGCTGAATACCCTT
>JAAZCI010000101.1 GCA_012513365.1 Lysobacteraceae bacterium | reverse complement strand
TCTTCAGCACCCGCCGCATCGATCGTTGCAAAGGATAAGCGAAGCGTTGAATCATCGGGATCGTTCACATAAAACGCCGCTCCAGGAACAAACACAACGCCTTCATCAATGGCGATTTTAAGAAGTTTTGTGGCGCTCATACCATTTTTAAGTTTTGCCCAGAGGAACATCCCGCCTACCGGTTTATTATAGGTAATGTGCTCGCCTAAATGCGTATCAAGGGCTTTCATCAACGCGCCGCAACGCTCCCCATAGGCTTTAGAAATCGCCGGAATGCGATCATCCAAACGGCCACTCTCTAGATACGCCGATACGATCAATTGCGATAAAACCGGCGTATGCAGATCCACCGATTGTTTTACCAGCACGATTTTCTCGCGAGTTTTCGGCGCTGCAATAATAAATCCAAGACGAAGGCCGGGGACTAAAATTTTCGAGAATGAAGAGAGATAGACCACATTCTCTTCGCCCTTACCTTCCGTTTGCGCGATTTTGTAGAGTGATGGAACACGCTCGCCTTCAAAACGAATTTCGCCGTACGGGTCATCTTCTAAAATTACGAAATTATACTCGATCGCAAGCGCTAAAAGGCGTTTACGATTGGCCTCACTCATCGTTGAACCCGATGGGTTTGCAAAGGTTGGCACGATGTAGAGCGCTTTCACATTTTTCGCCGTTTGCAAGGTTTTCTCAAGGGCGTCAAGATCGAGGCCTTCGTCCGATCCTTCCACATCCACCACGTTCGCTCCAACCATTTTAAAGACTTGAATCGCCGCTAAATAGGTGGGTTTTTCAACTAAAATTGTATCGCCTTCATTTAAAAAGGTACGCGCAACGAGGTCGAGTCCTTGCTGAGAACCACTGGTAACCACAACGTGATCGGCATCGGTTTTGATACCGCGTTTTTTCACAAGTTCTGCAATGCCTGAACGAAGCTCAGGCTCCCCGTCAGTGACGCTATATTGATAGGCTGCTACGCCTGACGCTGTCGCGACTTTGAGCGCTTCATTAATGCCCTCTAGGTCAAACATATCTGCCGCGGGAATCCCCCCTGCGAGCGAGATAATGTGTGGCATTTTACTAAATGCCAGAAGCTCACGAACGATTGAGCTTTGAGTCCCTACAACACGATCAGCAAAAAGCGCGTCTAAACCTTCCATTTTATTTCCTTACATTTTATTCATATCGTTATACTATTAAGGATTACCACACAAAATCGAGCCCGGCATCAGTGCCCAAAACTCGGCTTTGGTATAATCGCTTTTACTCTTTATTGTGTTCCATTGCGCCAAATAGGTGATCTATGAGTCTTACCGTCTACCATTCCAATCATCTTGATATCTTAAAATCGATCGTCGGACATATTATGATGAACGATCCGCTTGAGAGTCCTTTTGAGAAAGAATATCTCTTAATCCAGAACTTTGGGATGGCAAAATGGTTGCAGACTGAGATCGCCTCTGAACTTGGAATTTTGACGCAATGTGAGTTTTTGCTTCCGTCTAAAATGCTCAGTAATCTCTGTGACGAACTTCTCGAAAACAGCGAACATTTCCGTCAGAATCTCTCTCAAGATAAACTATTTTGGCCGTTAGTGTCCATTATTTTTAATATTGATCAAAATGATCCCGATTTCGATGCAATTTCCAGTTATATTCGCTGTGACGATCC
>JAAZCI010000100.1 GCA_012513365.1 Lysobacteraceae bacterium | reverse complement strand
TGGCAACGTCACCAGTGATATTGCCGATACGGCGCTGAATATGCTCGATATCGACAAATATGGCTTTGATGAGCATGACCGTAATTTTCTTCGCTTGATTGTGGAAAAATTTGATGGCGGTCCCGTTGGGATCGACACGCTTTCAGCAGCGCTTGGGGAAGAGAAAGGGACGCTCGAAGATATGATTGAGCCATTTCTCATTCAAGAAGGCTTTATTATGCGTACCCCTCGCGGACGTGTTGCCACCAAAACCTGTTGGGAATATTTTGGATTAACCCCTGACGGAGAATAGTTTTACCGATCGAATCTCGTAAGGAAACGATATGACTCAACCGGATTTTTATGCGGCGGTGGGCAAAGCCCTTTATGAAACCGATGTCGCCGCGAAACTCTCGCAAGTCTATGCGCTGTATGATGCTATTACTAAGGGCGAGATTGTGCCCTATGAAGCCGATGATTTAACCGAAATTTTACCTTCAGGACGACCGAAAAAGCCGGAGCTTGTCTCCCCGCGGGATGTGCCGCGCCGTAAGATTGGTTCAAAAGAGGGCGTGCATGCGCTCATTCATTCCATCTGTCACATTGAATTTAACGCCATTAATTTGGGGCTTGATGCGGCGTATCGCTTCCGTTCGATGCCGGAGCGTTTCTATCACGATTGGCTTTTGGTCGCGAAAGAGGAAGCGGATCACTTTTCGATGTTGGCGGATTATTTAACCTCGGTGGGGTCAAGCTATGGCGCGTTTACCGCGCACAATGGTTTATGGGATTCGGCGGAACGCACCGCTCACGACCCGCTTATCCGCATGGCGCTAGTGCCAAGAGTGCTTGAAGCGCGTGGCCTTGATGTTACTCCCGGAATTATTAATCGTTTAAAAGAGGTGGGGCAAACTGGCGTGGTTGCCATGCTTGAGCGCATTGTGCGGGAAGAGGAAGGGCATGTGATTATCGGCAATCGTTGGTATCAATATCTCTGTCGTGAGCGACATCTCGACCCTAAAGAGACCTTTTTTAGCCTGCTTGATGAGTATGAGCAGACCATTCGCGCGCCGATTAATACCGAAGCTCGACTTCGTTCAGGATTTACCGAAGAAGAGATCGCGTTGTTGTTAGAATCGATCGACCTATAAACCCCTTCCCATCGCTATTTAAGAGTCAGAGGATGCAATGAACGCCATTCAATCACAATTATTATCGCTCACCGGTAAAGTCTTTATCGGGATTTCAGGGCTATCGCTCACAGAGGAAGAGGCGAGCTGGCTACGCTCAGAGAAAGTGGGGGGCGTGATTTTATTTGCGAGGAATTATGAGTCGAAAGTGCAGTTAAAAGCGCTTACCGATGCGATTAAAGCGGTGCGTTCAGATCTTCTTATTTCGGTGGATCATGAAGGCGGGCGCGTGCAGCGTTTTCGAGACGGATTCACTCAAATTCCACCGATGCGAACACTCGGCGATGCCTACGATTTTGACCCTGACAAAGCGCTGTTAGAGGCGACAGAGTATGGCGAAACGATCGGGCGGGAGCTACAAGACGTGGGGGTTGATTTTAGTTATACGCCGGTATGCGATCTTGATTTTGGGCTCAATAGTGCCATTGGTGATCGCGCGTTTCATTATGATCCGTATGTGGTGGCAAAACTCACCACAGCACTCCATAAAGGGCTTCATAAGGCAGGGTCTGTAGGGATTGCCAAGCATTTCCCAGGGCATGGCTATGTAGCCGCTGACACACATTTAGAGACGGCGCGCGATACGCGAACCCTCGATGAATTGTGGCAATTTGATCTCATTCCATTTCGTGAGATTATTAACGCCGGGATTGAAGGAGTGATGCCGTCGCACATTATTTATGATGCGATCGATCCGGATTACAGTGCGGTGTCATCGAAAAAATGCATGGCGTTTCTGCGGGAAGAGCTCGATTTTCAGGGCGTTATTATTAGTGATGATCTCGATATGAAGGCGGCGGATGCGCTTGGCGATGTGCACGATAAAGTCGCGGCGTGCTTTAATGCCGGCATCGATATTGTATTGCTCTGTAATGATTTTGACGCGATTCGCGCCTATTTAGCTTAGATAAAAGCTAGAGTAAGCCCGAACGTAGGATTAATACTTCGGGCTTTTTAATGCCTGTTTTTATAGGCTAGACTAGATTAGACTAATTACCGCGTTCGATCACTTCTTGCTGGAAGCGCGCAAATTGGGCGGGGGTGATCTCATTAATCTCGAGCAGATGCGCTTCAAATTCATCTTCTTCATCGGCCTCTTTCATGCCATCAATGCCGTCGGGATCTAGATAGACCATGGCGCGAATTTCGCCATTATAATTAAGCCCTAAGACTGCCTCGCCATCTTCGGTGCCGGCCCAATCACGCTCGGGATAGGGGCAAAACGTGGCAAAAAACTGCATCGCCTTTTGGGCATAATGTTCGCGGTCGGCGGTGTAGGCTTCCACATCTTCTTTCATAATGTAAAACACATCGACGAGCACCATTCCATCGACTTCACGGGGATATTCTTCCCCATCAATTAAGACCATTTCAGCATCGCTCATAGGGATTCCTTTTTTGAGTATATTAAGAGAGGTATTTACAGGCGATTGTAGCAGAAATAGGATGCGTGTTTCAGAATAAAGCGCTTAACGAACGGGCATAAAAAAGCCTTTGAACTTAGGGGGTAACCCAAGATTCAAAGGCGTTTAAATGAACGCTGATCAAATATGATGATCAAATATGTTGATCAATTTTGTAGATTAATCTTCGTCTTTGTGTGAACGGTAGAAACGTTTACGATCGTTCTCGGTGAGGTAACGCTTACGAATGCGGATTGATTTTGGCGTTACTTCCACTAACTCATCGTCATCGATAAACTCGATGGCGCGCTCAAGCGTTAACTTGATAGGCGGTGAAAGCGTTAAAGCTTCGTCACTTCCTGCGGCACGCATGTTGGTGAGCTGTTTACCTTTAAGTGCGTTGACCACAAGGTCGTTATCGCGTGAGTGAACCCCGATAATTTGGCCTTCGTAGATATCGTCCCCGTGTGATGAGAAGAGGCGACCGCGCTCTTGTAAGTTAAAGAGGGCGTAAGCAAGGGCTTTCCCTTCACCGTTTGAGATTAATACCCCATTTTTACGGCGACCGACTTCCCCTTTTTTGTAAGGACCATAATGTGAGAAGTTATGATACATCAAGCCCGTTCCGCTAGTGAGCGTCATAAACTCCGTTTGGAAACCGATTAAACCGCGCGATGGAATGATGTAATCGATACGAATACGGCCTTTTCCGTCCGGCATCATATCTTGCAGTTCTGCAAAACGCTCACCCATCTGTTGCATGATTGCCCCTTGATGGTTTTCGTCGATATCAAAGGTTAATGTTTCGTAAGGTTCGGTTTTAACGCCGTTCTCTTCACGAATGATAACTTCAGGACGACCCACGGCTAACTCATAGCCTTCACGGCGCATATTTTCAATTAAGATCGATAAGTGAAGCTCACCACGACCGGATACTTTAAAGCGGTCAGGGTTATCGGTATCTTCCACGCGAAGCGCAACGTTATGCACAAGCTCTTGGTCTAAACGCTCACGAATTTGGCGCGAGGTAATAAATTTACCCTCTTTACCAGCAAACGGTGAGGTGTTGACTTGGAAGCTCATCGATACGGTGGGCTCGTCAACGGTTAATACAGGAAGCGCTTCAGGGTGATTAGGATCACAGAGCGTATCTGAAATGTAGAGCGGCTCAATCCCGGTAAAGGAGATGATGTCGCCTGCTTGAGCAGATTCAAATTCGACTTTTTCAAGTCCACGGAAGCCCAAAATTTGTTGCATACGCGCGGTACGAATGTTGCCTTCACGGTCGATCACTTTAACCGGTGAGTTTTTAGTGATTTTACCACGTTGAATACGGCCAACTCCGATAACGCCCACGTATGAGTTGTAGTCAAGCGATGATACTTGTAATTGGAATGGTGCATCCACTTCAACATTTGGTGGATCAACGTGGTCGATAATCGCTTGGAAAAGCGGATCCATGTTGCCATCGCGAACGTCAGAAGTTAAACCTGCAAAGCCATTGAGGCCCGATGCGTAGATCACAGGGAAGTCGAGCTGTTCGTCAGTTGCGCCAAGTTTGTCAAAAAGTTCAAACGTTTGGTCAAGCACCCAATCAGGACGCGCGCCCGGGCGGTCAATCTTGTTGATCACCACGATAGGTTTAAAGCCCATTGCAAACGCTTTTTGCGTAACAAAACGGGTTTGTGGCATCGGTCCTTCAACAGAATCCACAAGTAATAATACCGAATCGACCATGGAGAGAACGCGTTCTACTTCACCACCAAAGTCGGCGTGACCAGGGGTGTCCACAATGTTGATGCGATAATCGTGCCACTCGATCGCTGTATTTTTAGCAAGAATGGTAATGCCGCGTTCTTTCTCGATTTGACCTGAGTCCATTACGCGATCTGCAACTTTTTCGTGTTCCTTAAAGGTCCCCGAGAGTTTTAAAAGTTGGTCTACCAGCGTTGTTTTACCATGGTCAACGTGGGCAATAATGGCTATATTTCGTAAATTTTGTATCATCTAAATATCTTATGTTATTTGTATAAAAAACTACCAGCTCCATATTCTACTCTTTTTTTCATTTTTTTTCTCTAAAAATGGTAAAGAATAGGGGGCTTAGAGAGTTGACAACGTCTCGAAACGCTTGTAACTTTGCTATTGATATGGATCATTTATTTTATTAATTAGAGAGGCTAACAATGTCCGTCAAACCATCCACTTCCTTTAAACGAATTGATAATCTTCCTCCGTACGTCTTTAGCGTGATTGATGAACTCAAAGCCAAAGCCAAAGCCGCCGGACAGGAAGTGATCGATTTTGGTATGGGTAACCCAGATCAACCTACGCCAAAGCATATTGTGGATGCCTTAATTGAAGCCGCCAAGGTGGGTGAAAATCACCGCTATTCTCAATCGCGCGGGGTGCTAGAACTCCGTGAAGCGATCGTTCTTTGGTATAAAAAACGTTTCGATGTTGCCCTCGATGCGGAAACGGAAACCATCTATACCATCGGTTCGAAAGAAGGGCTTGCGGATTTAACTTTAGCAACGCTCTCTGAGGGCGACACCATTTTAGCACCAAATCCTGCATATCCGATCCATCCGTACGGACCTATTATAGCAGGTGCAGAAGTAATTCATGTAGAAACTGGCCCCGATACAAATTTTGAGGCAAATCTCTTAGAAGCGATTGAATCGGCGAACCCTAAACCGAAGATGATGTTTCTCAATTTCCCAAGTAATCCGACGACCGAATGTGTCGATCTTGATTTCTTTGAGCGCATCGTAAAGATCGCCAAAGAGCACGGCATTTGGATTGTGCACGATCTTGCTTACGCGGACCTTGCGTTTGATGGCTATAAAGCGCCGTCCATTATGCAGGTGGAAGGGGCAAAAGAGATTTCGGTGGAATCGTTTACGCTATCAAAAAGTTATAATA
>JAAZCI010000099.1 GCA_012513365.1 Lysobacteraceae bacterium | reverse complement strand
GCTTAAAGATAAAGAGAGCCTCAATGAGCTGATTCCGGTACGCCTCTTGGAATATACCCATTACGCGGATGTAAATCTGATTATTGAATCCGATGCCTTTTCAACCACGCGCAATTATCGTATCGGCACCATTCCTTATGCGGAAAAAGCGATATTTTATGATCGCGCGGAGCTCTCTGTCGATCGTCCTTGGAATAAGCTCAACACTCAATTTAGCTCAATGACAGGCAATGTCTCTGAGTCGCTTCTTGTGTCGCGCTTCCCGATTATCGATGTGCTCACCTATACCAACAATCTTTTTAGCTACCCTTATGGTTGTACCGAGCAGACTACAAGCCGCGCGTTCCCGTGGCTCTTCCGCTCGCATCCAATCTTAGATATGGAGAAAAAAGCGCTCCATCAATACTATCTCGATCGAGAAGAAACAAGCGGCCGTAACACCCCGCTTGAGTATGACGCGTGGGAATATCAATTGATGGAAAATGCGATCAATCGGATCTTGATGCGCCAAAACCATAACGGCGGATTTAATCTCTGGTCGAGCGATTATCACAACATTGCCGTATCGAGCTATGTGGCAGACTTCCTCTATCAAGCAGCACGAAAATATCCTGAACTAGTATCATCGAAAACGCTTGATGAGGTGAGTGCTTATATAAAAAGTTCAGTCACGGATATGAGCCGAAAATTAAATTACGGTCATCACTACTATCTGCTCAATGACACCGTTTACGGCGCTTGGGTTTTAGCCCGTGAAGGAAAACTCTTTAGCGCGGATCTGATGATTTTCAATAAACACACCGATAAGATGAGCCCGCTAAGCCAAGCGTATTTGGGTGCTGCAAACCTTATAGTTGGCAATCAGAGCGTTGGCGAGGCAATTCTCGATAAGGTGACGTTTACCAATTGGAATAGCTATTATGGCTATTATCATACGGACGTTGCGGAAATTGCCCTAACGATCGATCTTATTAACCAACTCACCGCGAAAGGCGTATATACCGCGCCCGAAGGTAAGGTGAAAACGTTAATGAATCTGATGAATGAGCGCCTCAAAAATCGTACCTATTTTAGTACGCAAGAGCGTTACGCGATGATTAAAATTGGCATTGATACCCCTGATGATGACACGCCGATTGAGCTTGTCGATCAAGATGGAAAACGCTTTAATGTGATGCCCAATACCATGATCGACTCAAAAGGTTTTACAGAACTGTATAGCGATGAGCCGCTCTATCTTTCCTATAAAACGGAAGGATTCCCAATGAAGCGCACGTCAACCTCCACCTTTGATGTTGAGATTGATCGCCAATACCAACGCCTTGGAACAACCGCGAATGTCGGCGATCGTTATTTAGTAGTGCTCACGGTGACACCAAAACGCACAATTAAAAATGCCCTCATTGAAGATGAGATCTTGGGTGGTTTTAACCTCATCAACCCAAATCTTGTGAGCGATAACGTCTCTGAGTTTTACCGCTCCTTTAATATTAAAGCCGCGGATAAACGGGCGTCCAATATGCATCATGAAGAGTTCCGTTTTGATCGTTACGTGGCATCGCTTGATCTTGATATCAACAAAACCTATACCTTTGTCTATGTGATCGAGGCGGCGATTCCGGGGGATTATGAGGCTCCCAATACCTATATCGAAGCGATGTATCTACCCGAGCTCCGTGCGGTACGTGCCTACTCAGATAAAGCGCCGATCAGCATTTTAAAAAGCCGATAGGTCTTCCGTTTATAACGCAACTAAAGCGCCGGTTTATTGATTAAATCGGTGCTTTTTTATTGTATGATTCATACTACATTTTAGTTTTTATTTTGCGCCTCTCTATGAAAAAATGGCTTAAACGAACCTTCTACACCATAATCATCCTATTTTTGAGCCTGATTGTTGGGTTTAAAATTCTCGATCATCTCTATCCTCTCCCGGAGGTGAAAATTGATGTCTCCCCCGTTGCGCTCGATCGTAATGGAGATGTTTTGCGCCACTTTTCCAGC
>JAAZCI010000098.1 GCA_012513365.1 Lysobacteraceae bacterium | reverse complement strand
CATATCTTTATAAAACCTCATATGGTTGAATGAATTTGGTTGCTCAATTTGAGACTTTTAATTATACCTGCTAAAAATTAAAAACACATTTAATCTATAAAAACTGTACAATTGCTAGCATAAATCCCCAAGCAATCGCTCATTAGTGGTATAAATAGGAGCTTGGCTCCGTAAATCGATTAAATGAATGTTATGACAGCTGAAATAAACCCAATTATCCCGCTCGAACGTCTTCAAAACGCCAATAAAATTCTCTTTATTGTGCATCTCGCCATCGGTGATTACACCTATCTGCAAAATTGCTTTAAGGCATTTCACGAGGCCTATCCACACATTAAGATTGATCTCTTTATTGATGATCGTCGCCGTACCTCCGATGAGACAAAATGGGAGGCGTTAAAGAATTACTCTCTCTACGATTGGATCAAAGCGACGCCGTTTTACAATACGGTCTATTGCGAAAATTATCGTCCCGATCTTTATGAAGCCGCGATTAATTTAGCACGAACGGAGCAGTATGATGCGGTGGTGTCTCTTGCGACATTATCCCCCTCTCATTATGCAGCGCTTGCGCGTAAAATTGCGGGCGATAGAGGGTTTGCTTGTGCGATGGATTTTGAGCCAGGACTTTTCCAGCTTAGTGCGAAAAAGATTCGTAAATCGCTCGATGCGTGCATTGAGGTGAAACCAGCTGAACGCGGGCCTGAACATCATGTGAGCGATGAATATGGCCACTGGTTTAAACAGATCGGCAATATTGAGCTCACGAAAAAAGAGAAATATCCCTTTATTGAGATTCCCGAGACGTGGAAAACGTGGGCATCTGATGAGGTGATTCGTTTAGACGCTGCGCAAAAACGCCGTGTCTTTATCAACTCATTTGCGAAAAACAAAAAGCGCTGCTGGCCAATGACTCATGTGATCGAATTGATCCAAAAAATGAATGAGATGCCGGAGTGGCGCGATACGCTCTTTGTGGTGAACTCGGTTCCCGAGGCCTTTGCGGCGACAAAAGCGGAGCTCGATGCGGCCAATATTCAAAATGTCCATCTCTTTAGCGCGACGGAGAACTTTTTCCAATTGCCGGCGATGCTTGACGTGATGGATCTTATTATTTCGGTTGAAACGGCGGTCATGCATCTTGCGAATGCGGTGAAAGTACCGGTGATTGCGCTAATGCGCCTTAAAACGCCGGAGTGGGTGCCGATCGATCTTGAAAATAGTATTGTGATCTTTAATGAAAAACGTCGCCATCACGTGGCGGATATTGAACCCGATCGGGTGATTAAAGCGCTGCCAAATCTCGATGATTTAAAACTTGCCATGGAAGAGGCGGGCGAGCAAAAAAATAGAGAGGTCGAGGCGTAATATATGACTCATTCCTCCGCGATTTTACTGCTTCCAGGGACGCTGGTGATGACCGAGCGAATCGCTCATTTTATTAAAGATCGAGCGCTAGTTATTGCAGTGGATGGGGGGATTGAACATGCTAAAACACTCAATATGACTCCCGATCTTTGGATTGGGGATTTTGATTCCTCAAGCCGTGATGATCAGACGTTTTATCACTCGATTCCGCACATTGTGCATCCGCGAGAAAAGTCGGAAGTCGATACTGAACTTGCCATAAGCGAAGCGATTCGGCGCGGATTTAACTCCATTATTATGCTCGGTGGTATGGGTGGGCGGCTTGATCATCAAATGGCACTCTTAATGCTGCCGCTCCAATATTTAACCACCCATTTTATCTATTCTGATGGCATTCAATTTCTAGAAACGCTGACCGACGTTCCTCACACCTTTCCAGCTCAAAAAGGTGATCTCATCAGCATTTTACCATTGCAAAATTTAACGGGCGTCACGCTTGCAGGCACAAAATGGCCGCTGCAAGATGCGGATTTAAATGCCGGATTTGGGCTCTCCATCAGTAATGAGGCAGAAGAAACGGCAATTGAGGCGTCGTGCCAAGCAGGGCGCGGTTGGCTCTACCATGCACCGCCACCTAAAACCGTCGCATAGGCTGAAATTGCCTGGCAAAATACGTTATAATTTAGAGATAGATTAAATAATTGTTAATTTAGTAAATAGAATTAAATATTAGAAGGAACCTTGATCATGTGGACGATCTATTACAACGGTGATTGCTCAAAATCGCGTGCGGCGCGTGAGTTTTTAATTTCAAATGGGATCGAATTTACAACGGTCAATTATCTTGAAGGAATGCTCACGGCAGACGATATTCAAGCGCTCTATACCTTAATTGGGGGCGATCTTGATGCGATGGTGCGTACGGGTGAAGATGAATTTAAAGTGATTGAAGGCTCATGGCATTCGCTCTCTGCGCCGGAGAAATTTATCTTTATTGCAGAAAATCCTCGCGTCTTACAACGTCCGATCGTGTCTAATGGTAAAAAGGCCGTAATTGCGCGCCCAACGGCGGATTTGATCGCAGCATTAATTGATTAGTTTTGGGCCGGTTAAGGCAGAAAGCACGTTAATAGAGAAGAAAAACAGAAGGAAGGCTATGAAAGGTTTAATCTCAATCGGAGCAATTTTTTCACTCCTTGCCGTTATTTTAGGGGCGTTTGGCGCGCACGCGTTAGCGCCACATTTAGGGGCGAAACTGCCAGTGTGGCATACCGGCGTTCAATATCAGATGTTTCATGGGATTGCGATCATTTTAACGGGCATGTTGATGGTCTTTTTATCGAATCGTCGCCTGCTGAAAATGGCGGGGATCGCCTTTATTCTAGGGACGCTCTGTTTTTCGGGAAGCCTCTATACGATCGGTCTAATTCAAGTTAAAAACGTAGGTTACATTACCCCCATAGGTGGTCTACTCTTTATTATTGGTTGGGGATTATTTTTGTCAGCTGTGCTCACGTCTAAAGTGGACATTTTGAGTCATAAGTAAAGGAGATGTAATGAGTATCAATTCAATTTTAGCTGTATCACCTCTTGATGGGCGATATGCGAACCGTACAAAAGCGTTAGCCCTCGAGGTGAGCGAGTATGGTTTAATCAAATTCCGCGTATTTGTTGAGATCAAATGGCTCATCAAACTCGCTGAAGAGCCCCATTTCAAAGAGATTCCTAACTTTAGTGATGATGCAAAAGCATTCTTAATCAATCTTGCGAAAAACTTTTCACCGAACGATGCGATGGAAGTTAAAGAGATCGAGCGTGAAACAAACCACGACGTAAAAGCGGTTGAATACTGGATCAAAAATCGCGTTAAAGCGCACGGTAATGATGAATTAACGGCATCATCAGAATTTGTTCACTTTACCTGTACCTCAGAAGACATTAACAACCTTTCATACGGCTTAATGTTTAAAGAAACGATCAATGAAATCGTGCTTCCTGAGCTTGAAGAAGTGATCGATTCACTCAAAAAAATGGCGCACGACAACGCGTCTGTCCCAATGCTTTCACGCACACACGGACAAGCAGCAACGCCAACCACATTAGGTAAAGAGATCGCCAACGTAATCTATCGTCTTCGCCGTCAAATGAAGCAGCTCGCAGCTCAAGAATACTTAGGTAAAATCAACGGTGCCGTGGGTAACTATAACGCGCATAAAGTGGTCTATCCTGACTTTAATTCGGAAGGCTTTGCCCAAGACTTTATCGTAAACGATTTAGGCTTAACCTTTAACCCATACTCAACACAGATCGAATGCCACGACTATATCGCAGAATTTTGTGACATTATGGCGCGCATCAACACCATCTACATCGACTGGGCGCGCGACGCATGGAGCTACATCAGCCATCATTTCTTCACCCAAAAAATGATCGCCGATGAAGTGGGATCATCCACAATGCCACACAAAGTCAACCCGATCGACTTTGAGAACGCGGAAGGAAACTTAGGCGTTGCCAATGCACTTTTCAATCACTTTGCGGAAAAACTTCCAATTTCACGTATGCAGCGTGACTTAAGTGACTCAACGGTGCTACGTAGCTTAGGCTCAGCATTTGGCTATTCACTCATTGGTTATAAGAGCTTACTCCGCGGTCACTCAAAACTTGAAGTGAACGAAGAAGCGCTTATGGCAGACTTAAACGCAAACGTCGAAGTATTGGGTGAAGCAGTTCAAACGGTCATGCGCCGTGACGGAATCGATCGTCCATACGAGCGTCTCAAAAAATTCACGCGTGGTAAACGCATCACCAAACCACAATTAGATGAATTTATCGATTCACTCGAACTCTCGGCCGATGCGAAAAAAGAACTCAAAGCGTTAACCCCTGGTACATACACCGGTTTAGCTGAGAAACTCGCAAAAGCGATCGACTAAGCGCGTTTGATGTAATGCATTAGTATGTAATTATTGAATTGATACAAAAAGCTCCAACGGATCATGATCGAGTTGGAGCTTTTTTGTATTGTCTGATGGATTAATGTTTTAATATTTACTTAAATTTAAGCGCGATTAAAATCCCAAATTTGGAAGGTAAATTCATGGGCATGGCGCTCATCTTTCT
>JAAZCI010000097.1 GCA_012513365.1 Lysobacteraceae bacterium | reverse complement strand
CCCTTTACCGCCACGATTGTGTTTGCTGAACTCTTCAATGCGAGTCCGTTTTCCATAACCGTGCTCGGTGGCAATTAAGACCACATCATCGGGTTTTGGAATCATCATCGAAATCACCGTTTGGCCTTCCACTAAACGAATGCCCACGACCCCGCGAGTATTACGGCCGGTTGCGCGAACGTCATTTTCATCAAAACGGTTCACAAGGCCGGTATTGGTAAAGAGCATCACATCGCTCTCGCCATCGGTAATGTGCGTGCCAATGAGCTCATCGCCATCATCGAGATTCACCGCAATAAGGCCATTTGACCGCTCACTTGCAAAGGCGGAAAGAACCGTTTTCTTCACAATGCCGTTTTTCGTTCCCATGATGATGTATTGATCATCGCTATATTCCTCGACTTGGAGGATTGAGGTGATGCGTTCACCCTCTTCAAGCGGCAACATATTCACAATGGGACGACCGCTCGAACCGCGGCCCGCTTCAGGAAGTTCAAATACGCGGAGCCAATAGACTTTACCGCGCGACGAGAAGCACATCAATTGTGCATGGGTGCTCACCACTAATAGATGCTCAACGTCATCTTCATCCACGACACGCGCAGCCGATTTACCTCGACCACCACGGCGCTGTGCCCGGTATTCGTCGAGTTTTTGATATTTTGCATAACCGCGGCGAGAGAGCGTGACCACCACATCTTCTTCCGCAATTAAATCGGCAAGGCTAATATCTTCAGCAGCGGCGCACACTTCCGTACGACGCTCATCACCAAATTGTTCTTTAATTGCATCAAGCTCTTCCACGATCACCTCTTTAAGGCGCTCAGGATTGACTAAAATCTCGATCAATTCTGCAATGGTATCGAGTAGTGCTTGATATTCATCGAAAATCTTATCTTGCTCTAACCCGGTTAAGCGTTGGAGGCGCATATCAAGAATCGCCTGAGCTTGCTGCTCAGAGAGACGATATTCACCATTAATTAAGCCAAAGCCTTCTGGAAGATCATCAGGGCTTGTTTGCAGTTCCATCGCGCGATCAAGCATTGCAGAGACTTGCCCTGGCATCCAGGTACGCTCAAGCATACGCTCTTTGGCGATCTGACCTGTGGCCGATGAACGGATCAATTCGATCATCTCATCGATATTGGCAAGCGCCACCGTTAACCCTTCTAATAGATGGGCGCGATCGCGCGCTTTACGCAGTTCGAAAATGGTACGGCGGGTAATCACCTCACGGCGATGGACTAAGAAGGCGTTTAACACCTCTTTTAAGTTAAGAAGCTTCGGCTGGCCGCGATCGATCGCTACCATATTAATGCCGAAACTGCTCTGTAATTGGGTATGTTTGTAGAGCTGATTGAGGATCACTTCACCCATTTCACCGCGGCGAAGTTCGATCACAATGCGCATTCCATCTTTATCCGACTCATCGCGAAGCCCATCGGGCGCAATGCCTTCAATCACTTTATCGCGATAGAGTTCAACGATGCGCTCAATGAGACGTGCTTTATTGACCTGATAAGGAAGCTCGGTGATGATGATGGTGTCGCGATTGCGCTTTTCATCATGCTCAACGGTCGCACGTGCGCGAATGACAACGCGTCCACGGCCGGTATGATAGGCCTCACGAATGCCTTTAGTGCCATTAATAATCGCAGCGGTCGGGAAATCCGGCGCAGGAATATATTCCATCAATTCATCGATGGTAATGTCGTGATTGTGGAGAAGCGCAAGCGCTGCGTTGATGGTTTCCGTTAAGTTGTGGGGCGGAATGTTCGTTGCCATTCCCACCGCAATCCCGGACGATCCGTTGACAAGGAGCGCTGGAATTCGAGTCGGAAGCACCGAAGGCTCTTGCTCTGAGTTATCGTAGTTTGGCGTAAAATCGACGGTCTCTTTGTCAATATCAGCCAATAACGAATGGGCGATACGGCTCATTCTCACTTCGGTATAACGCATCGCTGCCGGTGAGTCCCCGTCCACCGAACCGAAGTTCCCTTGACCGTCCGCTAACATATAGCGCATTGAGAATGGCTGGGCCATTCGAACGAGGGTGTCATAGATCGCGCTGTCACCGTGAGGGTGATATTTACCCATCACATCCCCCACAATCCGCGCGGATTTTTTGTAAGGCTTGTTCCAGTCCGGTCCCGTTTGATTCATCGAGTGTAAAATTCGGCGGTGCACAGGTTTTAACCCATCGCGCACATCGGGGAGCGCTCGGCCGACAATGACACTCATCGCGTAATCTAAGTAAGAACTACGCATCTCATCAACTAAATTTACGGGAACAACTTCTTTAGCAAATTCACTCATGAACTCATCCTTGCCCTTGTTCTATTATTTATAATGCAAACCCGTATTATACCACAAAGGGAGCGCTTATTCCCTATTCTAATCAATCAATTTGTCGGGTTTTCGTCACTTTTTTTAAGGGAATGAATGGATTTGTAAATCACGCCTTTTCTGAGCGGTTAATCGCCGGTAATCTCATCGATCATTTGATCGCGGAAAAAGAGAACTTTGATCCCATTTTCAAAGGCATTGGAGAAATCGATCTGATCGACATCCATCTCAGGTGCCATCTTTTTTAGTGCCTCGCGCATCAGTCGATTGGTGATCGTATCGTCCTCTGGAGAAGACGCATTCTGTCCTGACGTTCCTGCCGAATACGATTTGGATGATTTGGTGGGTTTTTGCGGTTTTGTGCCGTAGGTGAGATTCACCTCCGTTTGCCAATCAGAGCCATCGGCTTCATAGCCTTCCGGGCAGACAAAATCGGTATAGATCGGCGCCGATCCTTTTTTAAGGCATTTATTAATCCCTCCCCCTTTCGGCTTTTCTTTTAACACGGACGCATCTAACAGCGGGATCTCTTTAGAAGGTTTCGCAGCGCTTGGACTCATCGTCATAATCAAAGACGCACCAACCATCAGTGATACTATGATTAAACGCCCCTTAAATACCTTTGTCATCTCGCCCCCTTGTCTCCACTCAATCCGTCCATTTATCCGAAATAAACGGACATAAAAACACGCATTGCTCTCACTATACTATAAAATTAAAATCAGGCCGCTCCCAAAAATTTCCCTCTCATCGGCGCTTGCTATACAATAATCAATCGGTGCCGGCAAATCCCCGCGATCTGCACGAATATCCCACTAAATTTCCATTATTATTCACTTAGAAAAACGATCACGCTATGACCTTAAAACGACTTTTATTGCTCTCGCTAGTGGCGATATCGCTGCTCAGTTGCGGCCAAAAAGGCCCGCTCTATCTTCCCGATCATTCGCAAGAAGAGGTGCGCCAATGAAGCTCGATCGATCACTCTGCCTTGCGGTCGCCCGCGAATTTGGCTCGCCCACCTATCTCTATTTTGCTGAGCAGATTATCCAAAATTTTAAGGCCTATGAAGCGGGATTTAAAAACTATCCCCACCAGATCTGCTACGCCGTTAAAGCCAATAGCAATCTCTCCATTTTAAAGCTGCTGGCCGAGCAAGGCTCAGGCTTTGACATTGTTTCCGTTGGGGAGTTAAAACGCGTCTTAGCCGCAGGAGGCGATCCGAAAAAGATCGTCTATTCGGGCGTTGGCAAATCAAAAGACGATCTTGAATTTGCACTCAATGCGGGCATTGGCTGCTTTAATATTGAATCCCTTGCGGAAGTGACGATGCTCCATGATGTAGCAAAAAAACTTGGCGTAATTGCGCCGGTGTCGCTTCGCATTAATCCCAATGTTGACGCAAAAACCCATCCCTACATCTCAACGGGACTCAAAGAGAATAAATTTGGGATTCAGATGGATGATGCGGAGGCGATGTACGAAACCATGGCAGCGATGCCCCATCTTGCTATTCACGGCATCGATTTCCATATCGGCTCGCAACTAACGGAGATTGCCCCCTATGAAGAGGCGCTCGATCTTACCCTTGCGATGATTGACCGATTACGCGCGAAAGGCATCACCTTAAAACACCTTGATATCGGTGGCGGCCTTGGGATTCGTTATGAAGATGAAACCCTCATTGACCCCGCGGTTTGGCTACAGATGGCGATCGCTAAAATTGGTGAGCGCAACTTAACGCTCTACATTGAACCGGGCCGCTCAATTGTGGGCGATGCGGGCATTTTATTAACCGAAGTGATCCTCACAAAAGAGAATGAGGGCAAACACTTTGCGGTAGTGAATGCCGCGATGAACGATCTGATTCGCCCAGCGCTCTATGATGCGTGGATGAATATCGTCAATCTCTCCGAGCACGACGACGCGCCAACCGAAAATTACGATATTGTCGGCCCGATCTGTGAAACCGGCGACTTTTTAGGGAAAAACCGCCCGCTAGCCCTTAAAGCCGGCGATATTTTAGCGGTGACGCATGCCGGAGCCTACGGCTTTACTATGGCGTCAAACTACAACTCCCGTGGACGCGCCGCTGAGGTGATGATCGAAAATGGGAGAGCACGCCTCATTCGCGAACGTGAAACCATCGAGTCACTTTACGCCAATGAGATTCATCTTTTAGACTAAACTACTTTACGCTCCTCGAACCTAGCGCACAATTTTCACCCTCATCGTAGTGCGCCGAGGGGCTCTTTTTTTGTGTGGGCGAGATGGATTTCGCCCCTTTAATTCATCAAAACAGAGCAACAACGATGACAAAATTATCTGATTATAATTACGATCTTCCCGACGAATTAATCGCCCAATTCCCCCCAGAAGTCCGCGGAACCTCGCGCCTTTTAGTCGCGGTGGCCGATGAGATATTTGACCACACCTTCACCGATCTCATTGATTATTTAAACCCCGGGGATCTGATCGTTGTGAACAATACCCGCGTCATTCCCGCGCGCATCTATGGGGAAAAAGTGACCGGCGGAAAAGTTGAAATCATGATTGAACGCATCATTAGCGCCACCGTGTGTATGGCGCAAATTAAGGCGAGTAAAGCGCTCAAAGAGGGACAGGAAGTCCTGATTAATGGCGAGCCTGCGTTTGTGATGACGGGCCGTGACGATGCATTTTTTGAGCTCCACACTGTTGGCGATAAAACCCTTGCCGATATTATGGAAACCTCCGGCCATATGCCGCTTCCCCCTTATATCACTCGTCAAGATAAAGAGACCGATAAGGAGCGCTATCAGACCGTTTTTAGTAAAGAGAAAGGTGCGGTTGCAGCGCCTACGGCAGGCCTTCATTTTACCGATGAGCTCTTGCAAGCGATTCACGACAAAGGAATCCATCGCGCGGAAGTGACCCTTCATGTTGGCGCGGGCACGTTCCAACCGATCCGGACCGATGAGATCGACAATCACACCATGCATAAAGAGTGGATTCACGTATCGGAAGAGACAGTTCAAAAAATTAACGAGACAAAAGCGGCGGGAAATCGCGTCATTGCCATTGGAACAACGGTGGTTCGCGCCCTTGAATCGGCGGCACTTGAGGGTGAGATTAAACCCTTCCACGGCGATACCCATATTTTTATTAAACCGGGCTTCACCTTCCGCGTCATTGACGGGCTTGTGACCAATTTCCATCTGCCAAAATCGACTCTTCTCGTACTTGTTTCGACCTTTATGGGTAAATCAAGAATTGAGAATATCTATCAACATGCTATAACTGAGAAATACCGTTTCTATAGCTATGGTGATGCGATGTTATTGTTGCCAAAGCAATAATCTAGGCAATCATCTAAACAATCATGCACATTTAAGCCTATAACGGTGGATTGATAACAATAAAAAAAGGATTCGACATGGCCAATCGGTTAACGCGTCAAGATGGCAAAACCCTGACGCTTGCTTCATTAGGTGGGGCGCTTGAGTTTTACGATTTTATCGTTTTTCTAACCTTTGCCCCTTTTCTGCAAACGCTCTTTTTCCCCAGAGATTCCCCGCTCCTTTCGAGCGTGATGACCTATCTCACCTACGCCGTGGCCTACTTTGTGCGCCCGTTAAGCGGGGTGATTATGGCGCACTTTGGCGATCTTATCGGGCGGAAAAAAATGTTTATGCTTTCGCTCTTTTTAATGGCGATTCCGACTCTATTAATCGGGCTGTTACCCACCTATGCCGAGATCGGTTATCTAGCGCCCGTCCTTCTCCTTTTGATGCGCCTTCTTCAAGGGATTGCCCTTGGAGGTGAAGTGCCCAGTGCCCACGTTTTTGTTACCGAACACGTTCCGCAAAATCGCGTCGGCATTGCCAATAGTATGATCGCGAGCGGCCTCACCTTTGGCGTTGTGATCGGGCATTTTGTCGCCTACTTAATGCATGCAAATTTCAATCACGCGGAGATTTTAAGTTTCGCGTGGCGGATTCCCTTTATCTTAGGGGGCGTTTTAGGACTCGTTGCCGTTTATCTGCGCCGGTATCTGCGTGAAACGCCGGTGTTCCTTGAGATGAAAGAGCGCAAAGAGCTCGTTGATCTGCCCATTAAAGAGGTATTAAAAAACCATCGCGAAGCAACGCTGATCTCCATTTTAAGTACCTGGCTCCTCATTACCGGTGTGGTGCTTGTGGTGCTGGCGCCAAATCTCATGAAGTCCGATATCTTTAAAATTGATGCGGCTTTTGTAAGTAAAATTGCGATTTTGGCCACCATTATGAATGTGATCGGCAGTATTTTAGCAGGGCTCATTTCAGACCGGATTGGCATTCGTAAAACCATCGCGCTCTACTCAATTTTACTTGCCGGAACGAGCTTTGCCTTTTTTAAATCCTTAAGCGGCGGCGATCATTTCAGCATTGGGCTACTCTACACTTTTGCCTCGCTCTTTTTAGGGCTCGTTGCCTGTGTGCCGATCATTATTATTAAGCTCTTCCCCGCGAACATTCGCTTAAGTGGTATCGGTTTTTCTTATAATATCGGCAACGCACTCTTTGCCGGGCTCACCACCTTTACCGTCCCCGTCATTGCCGAGCATGTCAATCCGATGTTTATCGCCTATTACATCCTGTTTCTCTGTGGACTCGGGCTCTTTATCAGTCTCTATCTCGGGCGAAAATCATTGCCATTTCATGTGTAAAGACTCCATCTAATAGATGCGACGCACCCATTAAAAGCACTCCGGTTTTCTTTTTTAAAAACGCGAGTGCTTTTTTATTTTTGTTTGATTCTTAAAAAGCGCCCCTTAAAATTGATCAAGCCTAAAATCAAACGTTTATTTCCCCGCATCAATCCCAAAATACGCGCCCATTTTCCCTTAAACCGATGAAAAATAAATTTGGTTTTAACGCATTAATATGGAACAATGGAAAACGGACTATTTAATATATTAAGGGATTATCACAATGATTGACAATGAAGGCTTTAGAGCGAACGTTGGCATCATCTTGTGTAATCGGGATCAAAAATTATTTTGGGGACATCGCATCGGCCATCTTGATTCATGGCAGTTTCCGCAAGGTGGGATCGACGCGAATGAGACGCCTCAAGAAGCAATGTATCGAGAGCTTAACGAAGAGGTTGGGCTCTTACCAAATCATGTCAATATTTTAGGACAGACGGAGCGTTGGTTACGTTATCGATTGCCGCATCATTTGATTCGTCGCAATCATACCAATGAACGCACCTGCATCGGGCAAAAGCAGATCTGGTTTATGCTGGAATTTGTCGGTACCGAAGCGGATCTTCAGCTTGATGCCTCGGAAGTTCCTGAATTTGACGGTTGGAAATGGGTTCATTACTGGCACCCGATCGATAAGGTGATCCATTTTAAAAAAGAGGTGTACGACCGGGCATTAACGGAGCTCGCGCCACTTGTGTTTGGGGAATCGATTCCTCCACGTAGAGCGTATCATAAACCAAAATCGCGCAGACGTTCCCGTCCGCCGTTTAAGGTGAAGCAGAACCGATTTGCAAAAGGGAAATCTTCCCGACAAACCGTTCGTAAAACCGCTCAACGGAGCGCTCCATAAATATTAAATACAGCGTTAATCGCACATAATCGCCCTGCGAAGAAATGACCTTACCGTCAGCTTCACAGGGCGTTTTCTTTTCAGGTTTTATCTCCGGTTTTCAAGCCTTCAATTAGCCTGCAATCCACTCATCACGCTGATCAATGCGATAAGCAATCCATCCAAGTAAACCGCCACGCAACGCCATAAAACTTAAAAAAGCGATCCAGAGCCCGTGATTCCCAAAGGGGTATAAGATCGCCCCGAGCATGAGCGCAAAAGCAAACGCCACAAACATCGAATCCCGCATCTCTTTCGCCCGCGTTGCGCCTATAAAGAGCCCGTCAAAGAGATAACTCCAAACGCCAATCAGCGGCAACATCGTCAAATACGGAATGAGCGGATAGGCCGCCTCACGCACACTCTCAATATGCGTTAAGAGATTAATAAATCCTTTCCCTAAAAAGACAAATCCCACGGCAAATATAAGGCTGACAATGAGCCCCCAACCACCGGCGACAATGAGGGTATCGCGGAGTTTCGTCCGGCTTTTCGCCCCGATTGCATGCCCGCAAAGCGACTCAATCGCATGGGCAAATCCATCGAGTAAATAAGAAATAATAAGAAGTCCATTTAAGATAATCATATTGGCCGCCACCGTCTCTTCCCCTAAACGACCGCCTCGAATCGATACCAGTAAAAACGCGATCTGCAAAATTAGGCTACGGAAAAAGATATCGCGATTCACAAAAAGGAGCGGCTTCCATTCACTCAATCGTTTCAAGCCGGAAAAATCCCACGAGCCCACCATCTTTTTAAGAGGAAATTTAAGTGCCCAGAGCCCGACGATCGCTCCGCTCCACTCCGCAATAATCGCCGCTTGCGCCGCCCCAATAACGCCTTTATGAAGATAGAGTACAAAAAGCACCGACAGCGCCATATTCACCACATTCGTTACCAGCATAATCAAAAGCGAAATCCGCGCATTTTGCAATCCTAAAAACCAGCCCACAAGCGTATAATTTAAGAGCGCCGCCGGAAGCCCCCACAGTCGCCAACTAAAAAAGGTCCGAGCGCCCTCCACAAATGCCTCATTTGATTGCGCTGCCTCACTTATCGCGCCACCACTTGCGACGCTCTCTTTGGTTTGCAATAAATTGAGCGCCCATTCTGAAAAGGGGAGTGCAATGATTGCTACCACGATCGCAAGCCCAAAACTTAAAAGGATCGCTTGAAGCAAAATTTGACGCACCTTCGCGCCGTTCTCTTCCCCTTTCGCTTGAGAGGCAAAGCCCGTTGTCCCCATGCGCAAGAAATTTAAACAGCCCACTAAAAAGAGATAGAGCGCACTGCCCAATCCCACCGCCGCCATATTATGCGCCTCCGGAAGCCGCCCCATCACCATGGTATCGACCGTTCCAACGAGCGGCACCGAGATATTCGACAACACCATCGGGATCGTCAACGCAAACACCTGTTGATGAATTTTGAGATTCCGCCACGCCGTCATGATGCCCATCGTTTTACTCATCCTTTTGCTAAACTCATGCTAAATTAATGTTAAATAATCGAGATTGAATCGTTCTAGTTTAATGGAAATCGCGCAAAATCCCCAACTTCTCATCATCGATCATTTTTTATGCAAATTTTTGTAAAAATTTTCCCTTTTACCCCTTGAAATATAAAAACCTATCACCATTATTTGCCATGTAGGAGCGAAATTGCGTGGCGAAATCCGCATATTTGCAGGAAAACGCCCCAATCCTCCAATTTAATAACGAAGAAAAAACCATATCAATCATTTTTTTATGAGGAAATAGCATTATGAAATTACGTCCTTTACATGACCGCGTAATCATCAAACGTGAAGCTGAAGAGCAAAAAACAGCGGGCGGTATCGTTTTACCCGGTACAGCAACTGAAAAACCTGCACGCGGCGAAGTGGTTGCAGTGGGTACAGGCAAAGTACTCGATAATGGCGACGTAAAAGCGCTTGATGTGAAGGTTGGCGATAAAGTGCTTTTCGGCAAATTTGCGGGCACAGAAGTCAAAGTGGGCGACGATGAACTCATCGTAATGCGCGAAGATGAAATCATGGCGGTGATCGAAGGTTAATTGGTTTTAAACCCCCTTTGAATCCATATCATCGAAAAACGATTGAATTAAATTTAACTCATATAAGGAAGTAACATTATGGCTAAAGATGTACGTTTTGGAGAAGATGCTCGCTCACGTATGGTGAACGGGATTAACACACTTGCAAACGCAGTAAAAGTAACCTTAGGTCCTAAAGGTCGCAACGTTGTTTTAGAAAAAAGCTTCGGCGCGCCAACCGTAACAAAAGACGGTGTATCGGTTGCAAAAGAGATCGAACTTGAAGATAAATTCGAAAACATGGGCGCACAGCTCGTTAAAGAAGTGTCTGCAAGAACCTCAGATACCGCAGGTGACGGTACAACGACAGCTACTGTACTGGCTCAAGCGATCGTTCGCGAAGGCATGAAAGTCGTTTCATCAGGCATGAACCCAATGGACGTAAAACGCGGTATCGATTTAGCGGTTGCGGCGGCAGTTACAGAACTTCGCAACATCTCTAAACCCTGTGAAGATCACAAATCGATTGCACAAGTTGGTACCATCTCTGCAAACTCAGATGAAGAGATCGGTAACATCATCGCGAAAGCAATGGAAACTGTTGGTAAAGAAGGCGTTATCACGGTTGAAGAGGGTTCAGGTCTTGAAAATGATCTTGAAACCGTTGAAGGGATGCAGTTTGACCGCGGTTACTTATCGCCCTACTTCATCAACAATCAACAATCAATGGCCGCTGAATTAGACGATCCAGCGATCCTTCTTTGCGACAAAAAAATCTCTAACATCCGCGAAATGCTCGGAGTATTAGAGGAAGTGGCAAAATCAGGTCGTCCGCTTTTAATCATCGCGGAAGACGTGGAAGGTGAAGCGCTTGCAACACTTGTGATCAACAACATGCGCGGCATCGTTAAAGTGGCTGCGGTTAAAGCACCTGGTTTTGGTGATCGCCGTAAAGCAATGCTTGAAGATATCGCAATCTTAACCGGCGCAACCGTGATCTCTGAAGAGCTTGGCATGAGCTTAGAGAAAGCAACGATGGCTGACCTTGGTACCGCAAAACGCGTGGTGGTTGATAAAGACAACACCGTGATCGTTGATGGCGCTGGTGAAACGGCAAACATCGAAGCGCGTGTAAAACAAATTCAAGCGCAAATCGAAGAAGCTACTTCTGATTACGACCGTGAAAAACTTCAAGAACGCGTTGCAAAACTTGCAGGCGGTGTTGCGGTGATCCGTGTGGGCGCGGCAACTGAAGTTGAAATGAAAGAGAAAAAAGCACGCGTTGAAGACGCACTTCACGCAACTCGCGCAGCGGTTGAAGAAGGAATCGTCCCAGGGGGCGGGGTTGCACTCGTTCGCGTACTTAACAAAATCGCAGACCTTAAAGGCGAAAATGGCGAACAAGATGCGGGTATCCGTGTTGCCCTTCGCGCAATGGAAGAGCCTTTACGTCAAATCGTAACCAACGCAGGTGAGCCTGCGGACGTGGTATTAAATGCGGTTAAAGAAGGTAACGAAACCTACGGTTATAATGCAGCCACTGGGGAATACGGCGACATGATCGACATGGGTATCTTAGACCCAACGAAAGTAACCCGTTCAGCGATCCAGAACGCAGCGTCTGTAGCATCACTTATCATCACCACTGAGTGCATGGTAGCGGATCTTCCAAAAGAAGACGGCGGTATGCCAGACATGGGCGCAATGGGCGGCATGGGTGGAATGGGCGGCATGATGTAATCATCCCTCATTTAGCGTAAACGCTTAAAACAAAAGCCTCGTATCGAAATTCGGTACGGTGTTTTTTATTGTCTGGAGATTTTTCTTTGACATCAAATCTTTACATTTCGACTCTTTTGTAAATCTGTTTGCGCAGAAATTAACAATACGCCACGCTAAAAAACAATTAATAATCAACATCTTACATAAAGGAGCCATTATATGCAGAACCTCGCGCCGATTGAGCCCGTCTATCTTGAAGGTGATGATCTCGGGTTTTTGCTTATTCATAGCTTCACCGGAACCCCACTAACTTATCAGCGTTACGTCAATTATCTTGCAGTCGCCGGACATACGGTTTCGGTTCCTTTACTGAAAGGTCATGGCACTGAGCTCGCTGATCTTATTGGTGTCAGTTACCGCGATTGGATTGAACAGATAGAGGAAGAACTTGAACGGCTTCAGCAAACGTGTAGCTGTGTTTTTGTAGTTGGACTCTCGATGGGGCGCAACCAAATGCACGCAACGAAACAAAAGCCGCCCTATCTCTAGAGCGGCCGAATATCACGAGCCTCTAATGCTCCGTTAGACTGACATCTTCCTGACGGAGCGCACCTTGCCTATCTGCAGTTTCCCAACTGATCTTTCACAAGATAGGCAAGTTTTTATTATTTCACCAGTTTTAACACAAGCTCCGGCGCCATTTTCGCACGAACCGTTTCAAGCGAGGGCATTACCTTTTCAGGGGATTCTTTATACGCTTTCATCATCGCCGGCGTATAGAGCATCTCGAGCACATCTTCCACAATGAGGTTATTAATCTCATTGGCAATCTCATCTAAACCGCCGTTACTTTTATTTTGCACCACCACTTTCACTACATCACGTTTTGAGCCGCCATAGGTGTGACTAGTGGTTCGCATGCTTGAATATTCACGCTTTAGATATTCATCATAAAGGCGTGTCTCTTCGCCATAAACGGTGCGATAGACAAAATCAACGCGCTTAAAGTGTTCTACCGATTGATCATCTAGGATCGATTGATAGACCGCGAAATTATTGCGACACGCTTCGGTAAATACGGTGTGATTGCTCGCCGTCGCGGAATCCATGCCGATACCAATTAAGAGCTGATAGAGATCTTGCTCAGCGTAGGTACTATCCATCGGCGTTAAATCCCAATAGATATCATCTCGGCTCTTTCCGCGTTTGCTCATTTTGTACGATTTTGACACCACATCACCAAGCGTTTTACAGGAAAACGATTTGCCTAAATGATGGTATTGCGACACGCTTGAGCTGGTTACCGCTGCGGGGAATTTTTTAGTTTTAGCAAAGCCTAAGCTCGTGCCACCCACCGAGATACAACCGGCTAAAAATCCCGCACTTGCGAGCACAATGAGGCCTTGTTTAAATTGTTTTTTCATAATGATCCTAATGATTAATAGACGCGATAGGTGCAAGCACTGACCACAACTTCGCAGGTGCCGCTCTCGTTGGTTCGTACTCTTGAACGGCGTTTATCGCCACTTGTTTTGTTAAGGCCGGTGGCGCGAATTTCTGAATAACAGGCATTGACCGCTTGGATCTCCAGATCGCGTAATTGCCCGCCGTAATAGGAGACCACAAAGTCGTGAGAAGGGGAGTAGACCAACACGCCACAGCCATTATTAAAGGTGAGGCCTTTACTATTTTCACAGCCCGGACATTTTTTAACTACCGCGCGCCACGCTTCATTTGCGCTCGTATAATCCACATAGGCCGCCCCATTGCCGGTTTTTGGATCAAATCCAATCGCGCCATAACAGTTCGGCGCCCAACAGGTTGCGTGGCTAAACGATAATAATGACCCCATTAATAGGCCAGCAGTAAGCAATTTTTTTATCATGTATACGTTCCCAATAATCGTAATATTTGAGGCGATTGGGTAAACATTCGTTATAATCAATTGCTTCAAAAGAGGAAAATTATACTACGAAAATTGAGCTATTAATAGCGCTTATAATCAGCTTAATGGCCTATTTATTTAGGCGTTTGAATCGCTTCCACATAATCGGGTAATAATCGCAATAAAAGCTGCACTTGATGGAGCGAAATCTCCTCTAACCGCTGCTCATCGACCGATAATTTTTCACGCTCCTCTTCAATGCGCACTAAAAAACGCTGATGTTCATTGAGATCAAGGGGCTCATCTCCGGTGAGATAATACTCAATCCGCGACACCGCTTCATCTAAAATCTCCAACACCACCGCATCACCAAGCGCTGCCCGATGCGCCCCGAGCGCTGAGATATAACTTAAAAAGGTATTATTCAGCGCCAGCACTTTAAAGAGATAATCGAGCGTTTCTCGCGTCGTTTTCGGCTCAACAGTGAGCGTTGAAAAGAGCGATACCAGTTCGCCCGCGCGCCCACCGGCATCATCGCGAACCTTGATATAGAGCGGGCTTTCAACGCGCCCATGATGATATTGCTGTGCAATTTCGTGAAGATAAGCCACATTCGCCATTTTCACCGCATCGATCTTCACCGATAATTGACGATAACGCCACTCCGGATAGATATAAGTGACCGCCGCCCAAGCAAGGAGCGAGCCCACAAAGGTATCTAAAAGGCGCTCTGGGGCAACAAATCCCGCATCAATTAAGTTAAAACAAAACAGCACCATCATGGTAATGAGCGCCGTGGCATAAGCATAACGCGCCTGACGCATCACAAAAAAGAGCGTGCCGGAGATCACCACAAAGAGCGCTTGCCCCTCGCGCGAGAGCCCCAATTTTAGGAGAAGCATCGTCACCACAACGCCAAGCACCGTACCTGAAAGACGCTTAATGGTACGAGTTTTAGTGGCGCTATAGTTGGGCTGGCAGACAAATACCGAGGTGAGCATAATCCAATAAGGCGTCGTTAAACGCACCGTTTCGCCTTCCATCACCGAATAGATAAGATTCATCCCCTCCGCCAAGATAAATCCAATCCCCATCAAAAGACTGACGCGCATCGCGTGCCGGAAAATCGGCGATTCAGGCGTGAAATGACGGCTCACTTTACGCCAACTCTCTAACATCGGCGAGCTATCAGTTTTGGGTTCTGCTAAGAGAACGGCGCTCTCTTTGGCGGTTAATAACAACTCTTTTTCCCGGTCTAAGGAGAGCAGAATTTCATCAATTCCGCTTAAGTTTTTCAACAGGCTCCCCGTTGAATAGAGCAGGCGCTGCTGGGATTCTTGCTGATATTCCTGCGTTAAATAGCCCAAACTCTCTTTCAGGCGGGTAAACATCATTTTAAAATGACCATCGTGATGATAACGCTCTTTATAGAGGAGCTCGCTTGCGATCTTTTGACAGGCAAAGCCTTGCGCCGACATCAATCTCTGGAAGCGAAAGAGAAGATCGGAATGAGGGAACTCTTTTTTAAGCTCTTGGTAATCAACATGGCTCGATCCCGCTCGCTCAAAGATCTCTTGCGCCGCGAGATAGTAATTTAAAATTGCCCGTGCGCTACGACGACCCCGCTCATGTTTTAATCGGCGCATAATGGAGATTCGCGTCGTCTCTAGCGTCGAGCCGAGCGTTTGGCTGATCTGCGTTAAGCGTAATTTACACTCGGTCAAATCGGAATCATCATCGGGATCGAAAAAGAGCGATTTTGCCTCCAAAAATTGCGCGAGTTCTTGATAACACTTACCGAGCGCCTCCTGCATCGGCCGAGAGGGGAGCGCAATATTAAATAAAAAAGCCACGACGCTATACCAAAAGGCGCCAGAGACCAGAAGTGAAGGGAGCAAAAACCACGGCCGTTCCGCTTTATAGGTGAGCATCGCGTAGACCACAATGACGAGCGTCCCAAAGGGGATGGTGGCAAACCGGCTTCCTAAACTGCCCAAAAAGATCAGAAAGGCGGACGAGGCCATAATCGCAATTAAAAATAAAATGGGGTATGGTAGGAGCGCATCCACGCCAAGTGCCGCGATAAAAAAGAGCACTAGGATAATGACTGTATTGGTCAACCGCCCTTTTAAACTATCGTCAATATCGGTTAATCCCGCCGCCACCGCGCCCAAAATAACGGGGATACTGAGTTTCCCATCGCCAAGCCAAATCGGAAAAATCACCGCGCCCGTCAGCGCAATTGCAATCTTTAAAAAATAGAGAAATACCGTGCTGTAATAATCGCGCCGCTTTAGCATATGCCCTCAATCGATCCTCAGAAGGTTAAAGGTGGTGGTCTGTTTTGGAAAAATGCGACAACGCCCACAAAAAAAGGAGAGCGTTGTCGCTCCCCTTATAGTAACATTCTTATGATAAATTTCGTCGAGATGCGCTGATTATTAAAGCGTCGTTAAATATTGCAGTGCCCGATGATAGCGTTCAATCCGCTGAATATCCGCTTGATCGAGCTTGCGTAGACGCGCAAGATTGAGATTATCCCGCAGATCGGTGAGTTTGACCTCTCGGGCGAGCTCATTTTGGGAAACCCGCACAATATAATCCTCATAATTTTCCTCCGACTCACGAGTGATCGCCACCACCGCATCTAAAATCTCTTCCGGAAAGCCCTTTTCCCGCAATTTCGTCACTGTATACTCACTCTCTTCGAGCACATCGTGAAGGAGCGCCACAATTTTAAGTGGCATGGTTCGTGCCTCGTGCATCATGCGCAGTGGGTGCAAAATATAGGGATATCCCCCTTTGTCAAGTTGCCCCTCATGCGCCTCAATGGCAACTGCAAGCGCCCGCGTGAGCCATTCATTCATCTTCATCAAGATAGACCTCCCAGCCTCTTAAGATGCATTCGTTATATCAATAAAATCAGTATAAAATGAATTCAAAGTCGGCGGGAAAACCTTGCGGCGCTTTCTGATTTTAATCAATGAGGTAGAGCAATTTTGGCGTAATCAGTGCGTGTAACGGCGCATCCCACGGATCGACATCGGCAATCACTTCAATCGGTGGAAAGAGTGACACGCCCACTCGGAGCGCTTTGGGAATATGTGTTAAAAAGCGATCGTAATACCCTTTGCCGTAGCCAACGCGATTCCCTTTTTGATCGGCCACGAGAAGCGGAATAATCACTAAATCGATCGTTTTAAGCTCTGTATCTGTGAGCGGGATTTCATTGACAGGCTCCACAATCCGCCAGCGATTTCGCTTAAGTTCAGTCTTTTTTTGAAAGGGAAAATGAATCAAATCATCCCCTACCACTTTCGAGACGGAGGTTTTAATCCCGCGGCGCCACAATTCCATAATAATCAGGTAGGTATTTACCTCGCGCTCCCGGCTCATCGGCAAAAAGAGATGAACATGCTGAACGCCGGTTAAATCTTGCTCAAAAAAGTGGGTTTTAATGCGATAAGAACGACGAAAGACCTCAATTTGCGATAACGCTTTACGCCGCGCTCGATACCGCGTGCGTAGCGTTTTTTTACTCCAAATGTCTGTCTCATTCATGCCTAATTCCTCATCTGATTGCCCTTTAGCATAGCGCGCTTTTTCTCAAAAACAAACCCTTGCCCATGCCTCCTTGAGTTGCTATAATTTTTACTGCAGATGGACGGCCGTTTGCCAGCTAGCATAGCAATTATGCGCTGATGTGATCGTTTGGGACGACCCATACTCACTGATTGGATTATTAAATTATGTATGCATGGATTGTTCTTTTAATCGCCGGACTCTTTGAAGTCGTTTGGGCGTATACGATGAAACTCTCACACGGGTTTACCATTCTCAGCTACTCACTTATCACCGTTGTCGCTATGGCGATCAGCGTTTTTTTATTGAGCTATTCAATGAAATTATTGCCCCTCGGAACGGCGTATATGGTCTGGACGGGAATTGGCGCAGTGGGTGCATTTATCGTGGGCGTAATCATTTTAGGTGAGCCCTTTACCTTTTTACGCGCACTCGCAGCTATCCTCATTTTAAGCGGGATTGTGCTGATGAAACTCGCGTCGTAACTG
>JAAZCI010000096.1 GCA_012513365.1 Lysobacteraceae bacterium | reverse complement strand
GATAAATCATCAATGGCGAGCGGATCGACGCAGACAAGCTCCGTTTCGGTTGCCAATTGGATCAGACACAATTTCGGGAAATAGGTCTTTACCCGCATAAACTCGGTATCGACCGCGAGTAGCGAAATAGTGTTATGTTGCGCCCGACACCATTCGTCGAGGCTGGTTTGATCCTGAATAAAACGAAGCGTATGTTCCATAATTTTGATGCTTTTAACGGCTTTGAAAACGTTTATTATAGATTGCGCCACTCAATTTAGCGACGAATCGCCTAATAATTGGTTGATTATTTCTGAAAACAGCGCGATTAATGGGATGGCTTTTCCCTTTTACGACGTTTCCCTTGAAGCCACGTTTCTGCAAGATCGATCTCATAAATGAGCTTGTCGGCGGTCTCTAAACTGATCGCTTTTGCAGCTTTTAACCGGTAAACCTCCCCGCGCTGAGATTGAAGGGCGGTAAGACGAATACGAAGCTCGAGTTCTTGCGCCTCGGGGCTGTAATCGGTTTGTCCGTTATAACGCTCAACCTCATGGAGCACTTGCCCAACGACTTGCTTAATATGTTGTTGCTCTTCTTCACTCTCTGTATTGTTGCAGAGTCTTTCTTGCAGAGTGTGCACGCCGTGGGTCGCCGCAACGGTCATCAGCTCTTTGGCTTTCGTCTCCTCTTCCACTTGAAAGGCAAGATCGAGGGTAAACCCTTTAAGCAGAATCGGCAAAATAATCACCCCAACAATTAACGAGAGAATAATGACGCCCGCGGCTAAAAAAATCACTTGATAGCGGGTGCCAATAATAAGGGGAATTGAAAGCGCCGCTGCAAGCGTGACCGCACCACGAACGCCGGAAAAGGTGAGAATGAGGAGCTCGCGCACGCTAAAATCGCGAAATTGCATGGGAAAGCGTTTAAACACAAATTGGCTAAAGAGCTTCATCGTCAACAGCCAGCTAAAACGAAGTAGCATTAAAAATGCGTAGATCCAAAAAACATCGATAAAGAGCGTCATAAAATTGATCGTGACTTCCGCATTCGCTCGTTCCATCGAGTATGCGATAATGCCCGGGATTTGCAGGCCCAGCAGAATAAATACGACGCCGTTTAAAACATATTCAAGGAGCGACCAAGCACTATTGGCGCGAAATCGCATCTGAATCGGCGCGCGGGTCATAAGTCCTGAATGCCCAACGAGCATCCCGGAGGCTACCGCGGCCAAAATCCCCGATACACCGGCTTCTTCGGCAATTACATAGATAAAGAAGGGCACGAGCATTAAAAAGATCGTTTGTACCGCCGGGTCATCATCTTTTGTTTTACTAAAGAGCTGGACGAGTTTGAGGTAGATCCAAGTGGCGCTAGCACCGATTATCAATCCGCCGACGGAAAGCTTTAAAAAATCGAGCCCAATCGTAGCGACATCCTTGGTGGTAGCAATGGAAATTGTCCCGATCGCCGCTAAAATCGCAAATTTAAGGGAGACCAGCGCCGAGGCATCATTCATAAGCGCCTCACCTTCTAAAATCCGCATCATCTTTTTCGATAGACGGCCTTTCCCGACAATGCCCGAAAGCGCCACCGCATCCGTTGGGGAGAGAACCGCCGCAAGCGCAATGGCCACGTAGATCGGCATCTCAGGCAAGATCCAGTGGATCAAAAATCCAAGCCCGATCACGGTAATAAAGACAAGGGTGAGCGCAAGGCTAAGAATTTCCCTTCCTGAGCGCACAAATTCATAAATCGGCATTTTCCGCGCATCTTCAAAGAGTAGCGGCGGGATAAAGAGAATGAGAAAAAGGTCAGGGCGGAGTTCCACTTCAAATCCGATGAGCGCAACGGCGCAACCGATTACAATTTGCAAGATCGGAAGCGGGGTTTTGATCGGAATAAATGTCTGGATAATGCTGGAAGAGGCTGCCATTAAAATAAGCAGTAAGACCGTGAGTAAAACGTCCATAGCGAAACCTTATGCTGTGGGAAAGAAGGGGTTTGACTCAGTTTAGCGCATTACGAGGTTGATTCAAGGAAAAAGCGACACTTAAGGCGGGTTTAATGTTGTTTTTAAAGGAAAGTTTTTTGTGAATAATTGTGAGAACTAAGCGGGCGCTTTATAAGGGTTAGACAAAGGGATAATGCCGTTTTAACTGATCAAATCCACCAAGATTGACGGCATTGACATAGCCCGCATCTAAAAGCGCATATTGCGCATAGGCTGAGCGAACGCCGGCGTGGCAATAGAGCCCAATTTCAGCAGTTTTATCCGGCGCATATTGATCGATCATCATTAAAATATATTGATATTCAATATGAATCGCATCGGCTAAATGTCCGGCATTAAATTCATCCGGTGTGCGCACATCAATGATCAGCATATAGGGCTCCTTGCCTTAGTAAAATAGGGGCAAAATTGGGGGGGGAGTGAAGCAAAAGAGAATCATAGCACGGCAATGCCTTCGCGCTTATTTAATCTCTTTATCAGTTCAAATACGATTTACTGGCTAATCGTCATCCTCTTTTTGCGCTTCATCTTGAGTGAGCGCCGCACTTCTAAAGGAGAGTGGGTCGCGGATATAGGGAATCGGTGCGCTCGTACCACCAGAGCCGATAATGGTCAGCGTGCCAAAGTCAAAAATGCGTCCAACCAAGCTCTGTTTAACCTGTAAACTTTCGACTTTTGAATGTTTGAGTTCGGTGGTATTACGGCGAATAAAGCCAAATTTCGCAATGACACGACGATCAGTGACGGCCAGTTCCGTTGAAATGGAATAGATCCAAGCGCGCAGAAAAAAGTAGAGCGCAATCGCAAATATCGGGAGGGAGATATACCAGAGTTTTCCGTAGAGATTAAGATTATAGAGCTCGTCGATCTTATAAAGGCCACCTAAAATGAGAAGCCCCATGATGCACCAAATGGCCGGATTGATATAGATAAACCAGTGGGTTTTCGCCACAATAATGATTTTTTCTTGCGGGGTGATGACGGAATCAACGTAACTCATAATGCACTCTTTTAACCAAATGTTTTGGGTGGATTTTAAGGTGAATAAGGCCTTAACTATAGCAAATTTACCGAGCGATTAGTGAGTTTTTAACCATCATTTTATCGGCGCGATTCATCGGTGAAATTGATGTGAGATTATGATGCTTATCCGTGAGTGAAAGAGATGGGGAAAGAGGCGGGAGTGATTGAAAAAAGAGGGGCGTTTTGATACGCTAAGACATGACCGGGGTGCCCGAGGATGCGATCATTTATCGCATCTTGGCTGAGAGTTACCCGTAGAACCTGATCTGGTTAAAACCAGCGTAGGAAGTCCTTTTTCTGACATAACAACGCATCACGTTGGGCCATCAAAATCGGGTTTCCTACATGTTATGTGAGAGAAAATCATGCCTAATATCATTCCCTTTGGAGCCCGCGAAATGGCTCCCCATCTTGCGCAGTTTCATGCCAAACGTCCTCTAGTTCACTGTATGACCAACGATGTCGTGCAAAATTTTACTGCCAATGTACTTTTAGCTTCCGGAGCCATTCCCGCAATGGTGATCGCAAAAGAGGAGGCGGCGGAATTTGTCTCGATCTCAAATGCGCTTCTCATTAACGTCGGCACCATTACCGAAGAATTTATGCAGGCGATGACGATTGCAGTTAAAACTGCGCATCAAAAAGGGATTCCGTGGGTGCTTGATCCGGTGGCAATTGGTCCTGTTTTGCCATTTCGTACCGTTTTTTGTGATGAGCTTCTTGCCTATAAACCAACGATTATTCGCGGAAATCCGTCGGAGATTTTAGCTTTTGCTGGTGAAAAGTCGAGCGCGAAAGGCCCCGATGGAATGGATGATCCACTTAGCGCTCTAAAAACCGCCCAATCTCTTGCGAAAAAGCTTAATACTGTTGTGGCGATGACGGGCGATATCGATTACATCACCGACGGCGAAACAACCTATTCCATCAATGTTGGGAGCGAAAAACTGACGCGGGTGACCGGGGCGGGGTGTTCGCTTTCAGCTCTCGTCGCCGGATTTGTGGGGGCAGGAATTGCGCCGTTAGAAGCCGCAACGAGTGCTTGCTTTATGATGGCCTATTCTGGAATGAAGGCAGATCAGCTGACGGCGATGAAGCAGATGTCGATGGCGGGCGGCATGGGATCATTTTCAGTAGCGCTACTTGATGAATTATCAACGCTTTCGGCTGATAGATTGAGCATGGATGAATTAAATAAAACCATTCAAAACGAAAGCGAATTATCAAGTCGCGAAAAATTTAACGCTGATGATTTACGTCTCTATTTGGTACTTGAACCCACACTGTGCGGCGGCATTGATGGAATGCTTACGACCACACAGCAAGCGGTGAAAGCGGGGGTGACGATGGTGCAACTCCGTTTTGAAGAAAAGACCGATAAAGGAATTTGGTACGATGCAGCGCTCCGTCTAAAAGCGCTGTTAAAACCGTATAACGTGCCGCTGATTATTAATGATGAGGTGGATGTGGCGATTGCGGTGGATGCCGATGGAGTGCACGTTGGGCAGTCGGATCTGCCGCCAAATGTGGTGCGTGAGCTCTTAGGTGAGGATAAAATTGTCGGACTTTCAGCGGGCAATGCGTCTGAGATTTTAGCGGCGGATCAAAATGTGGTGGATTATCTTGGCGTCGGCCCTGTCTTTACAACAAGTACAAAGCTTGATGCGCGCGCGATGCTCGGGCCTGAGACACTTACAGAATTAGTTGAACTGAGTCCGCTTCCATTGGTTGGGATTGGGGGAATTCAAACAAGTAATGTTGAATCGGTGATGCGAGCGGGTGTTTCGGGTGTATCGGTAGTGTCAGCAATTTGTGGTCAACAAGATGTCGAGGCGGCAACAAGAATATTACGCACAGCAATCGATCGTGTACTTGAGGAATCATCGTGTTAACTAGATCACAGTTTAGTAGATAAGTATTAAACAAATAAAATCCATATACGTAAGGAGAGAAGAATGATTAATGCATTAACCATTGCAGGGACTGACCCTTCCGGCGGTGCGGGGATTCATGCGGATCTTAAGACGTTTTCGGCGCTTGGAGCGTATGGAATGTCGGTGATTACCGCGCAAGTAGCGCAAAATACGCAAGGGGTACAAGCCGTTTTACCTACGCCACTCGATTTTCTGGAAAAGCAGTTCTTTTCGGTGATTGATGATGTGCGCGTCGATAGTGTCAAAGTTGGAGCGCTCGTGAATCCTGAGATTGTAGCGCTCGTTGCAAAATTATTGCGTGATCATCCGCAGCCTTTTGTGGTGCTTGATACGGTGATGATCGCAAAAGGTGGGCATCCCCTTTTAGTGCAGGAAGCAGTGGATACGATTCGTGATGAAATGTTGCCTCTTTCAAGCATTATTACGCCTAATTTACCGGAAGCGGCAGCACTTTTAGAAACGCGCGAGGCGCAAAATTATGAAGAGATGGTCGAGCAGGGGCAGGCGCTCCTTAAACTTGGCCCAAAATCGGTCCTGATGAAGGGCGGGCATTTAACGTGTGATGAGAGTCCTGATGTGCTCGTCACTGCCGATGAGGTCGTCCGTTTTGATGCAAAACGTGTGAAAACGAAAAATTGCCATGGGACGGGGTGCACTTTATCGGCAGCAATCGCAGCGCTCTATCCTGAGCATGGCTTAGTCGAAGCAGTCCGTTTAGCCAAAGAATATATTACCGGTGCGCTTGAGCATGCCGATCGTTTAGAGGTGGGGAAAGGCATTGGTCCGACGCATCATTTCTATCGCTGGTGGTAGGTTTATCCGCATCACGATTTCCATCACTCTAATGGCTACTTTTGTGTAAAGAAGTGTTTAGGTATGAAAATCATTGATGAAAGCGTTCTTGTATCTGAATTGTCTTAATTGTTAGATGTAAGATTAATCAATTCAATTGATTAAATAGGAATACCGCATGATATTATATCGATTTTGATGGTTAAATTAGCCCTGAAGGAGGCCTAAATCTCCTTACAGGGTTTTTTCATGGGCAATAGTTCCCCGAAAAAATAAAAGTTGGATATAATAATAGAGAATCGTTATCGTTTAACGCAAATGACTTGCCCCTTAGCGCTTTATCTAGGGTTGGAGTGGCAGGTTTAATTCAGATTGATATCGAATCATTGCAAATTTCATAGAGTAGGTTCAATAGAGGGCAGGTTAGGAGATTGAGATGAGTGATTTAAAAAACAAGTTAACGGCAATGCAATATCACGTCACACAAGAAAATGGCACTGAGCCACCGTTTCAAAATGAGTATCATGACCATTTTGAAGAGGGGCTTTATGTGGATATTGTCTCCGGTAAACCGCTCTTTCTCTCCCATGATAAATTTGACGCAGGCTGTGGTTGGCCCGCGTTTGCAAAGCCTGTGGAAGACTCGCAAATCACCGAGCATGATGATCTTTCCTATGGGTATCATCGTACCGAAGTGCGAAGTGATGATTCTGATTCGCATTTAGGTCACGTTTTTAATGATGGGCCGGAGGCGCTTGGCGGATTGCGTTACTGCATCAATTCCGCAGCGCTTCGCTTTATTGCCAAAGCCGATCTTGAGCGCGAAGGGTATGGCGAATATCTGGAGTATTTTAAATAAGTTAAACGATTGTGTAGTTGGCTATTGATTGATTTAATAAGTAATATAACGACATTTTATCACCCTATATTGTGACAATTGGTTAATCGATTGATACTATTGGCAAAGGGTAAAGTGTTTAGTTAAGGAGACAATATGGATATTGGTGAAATGCGCGTAGCAGCGTGTGATGCGTCACAATTTTTAAAAAGTATGAGCAATGAAGACCGTTTAATGCTTCTTTGCTATTTGAGCCAAGGGGAATACTCTGTCAGTGAGCTCGAAGAAAAAACTGGCATCATGCAACCGACGCTTTCCCAACAGCTTGGCGTTTTGCGCAATGAAGATTTAGTGGATACCCGTCGCGATGGAAAACGTATTTTCTACTCCATCAAAAGTCCTAAAGTGCTGACGTTACTGCAATGTATGTATGAGCTTTTTTGCCAGCCCGAGTTGGGCGAAAAAGATGCGGACGATAACGCGACTCAAGAGAAATAATTGAGATTCAAACGATCAATTATCAAAGGTCAAATAGAGCGCCGACTCCCGTTGTTTATCTGTCATTTTGTGTGATTAAGAGAGTAAACCATGATTCGTGATAGTTATTTAAAGCTTAGACCGCTTGAGCGGGAAGATTTACGATTTGTTCATCAGCTCGATAATAATGCGATGATTATGCGTTATTGGTTTGAAGAGCCGTATGAGTCGTTTTTAGAGCTATCCGATCTATATCATAAACACATTCACGACAAGAGTGAGCGCCGTTTTGTGCTTGAAAAAGTGCTGGGCGAGAGTAAGGTTGGGCTCGTTGAATTGATGGAGATCGATTACGCGCACCGCCGGGCAGAATTTCAGATTATTATCGCGCCAAATCATCAGGGACATGGGTATGCTTCAATTGCCACGATGCTCGCGATGGATTATGCATTTTCAGCGCTCAATCTCTACAAGCTCTATCTTGTTGTCGATGAGGCGAATGAAAAAGCAAAACATATCTACTCAAAACTTGGATTTGAGGTGGAGGGCGTACTAAAACATGAATTTTTCAGCGATGGGGAATATCGTAACGCGATCCGCATGTGCATTTTTCAGCATCAATTTTTTGAACAATATAAGAAGATCCGCGAAGAAGCTCACCATGAGATTGAAGATGAAGACCTCATCTTAAATAACGAAATTGAGTATTAAGTTTAATGGCTGTTGTGACACAAATTGATGCAGTAAACATGATGCATTAAAAAAACCTCTTAGGCGTGAATAACACTTAAGAGGTTTTTCATTTCTATCACTTTTATTTAAACGGGAAACGTTTATTGGTTTTTCTCGTTAAAGAGTTTAAGTGAGTTCATAATTTCAGCTTCAGCCGCTGCTTTATCGCTAAAGCCATCGAGTTTTACCCACTTGCCTTTTTCAAGTCCTTTGTAGTTTGCGAAATAGAATTCGATCTGATCTACAAGAAGTTTTGGCAGGTCGTCGAGCGATTGGATGTTGTCATACATAGGGCAAAGCTTGCTGATTGGCACAGCCACAAGTTTCGCATCGCCGCCTGATTCGTCAGTCATGTTTAAAACGCCAAGTGGGCGACAACGAACGACTGAACCGTGAATTAATGGGAATGGGGTGATCACTAATACATCAAGTGGGTCGCCATCATCACATAATGTTTGTGGAATGTAGCCGTAGTTGGCGGGATAACGCATGTTGGTGCCGACAAAACGGTCAACCCAGATTAGGTCTGTATCGTGATCGACTTCATATTTAACAGGATCAGACTCAGCAGGGATCTCAATGATGCAGTTGAAATCTTGGGTAATTTTATCTAAATCATTCGCTGCAGGAACGTTGTTAAAACTCATATCTTTATAAAACCTCATATGGTTGAATGAATTTGGTTGCTCAATTTGAGACTTTTAATTATACCTGCTAAAAATTAAAAACACATTTAATCTATAAAAACTGTACAATTGCTAGCATAAATCCCCAAGCAATCGCTC
>JAAZCI010000095.1 GCA_012513365.1 Lysobacteraceae bacterium | reverse complement strand
GTTTTGCATATGAATTGATTCAGACGCAAAACAGTATAGGTGAATAATCAGTAGTGAATATGTAGCTGATTTATGTCTTTTGATTGATAACAAATGGTGTTTATACGATGAGTGCAATCCTATTAGCGCGTATCCAATTCGCGTTTACTGTCTCATTCCATATCCTGTTTCCAGCAATCACAATCGGTCTAGGTATGTGGCTTGTTACCCTAGAGGGACTGTGGTTGAAGACCAAAAAACAGGTCTATATGGATATCTATAATTTATGGGTGAAATTTTTTGCAGTAGCCTTCGGAATGGGTGTAGTCTCCGGTGTCGTAATGGCGTTCCAATTCGGCTCCAACTGGAGTGAATTCTCTAAATTTTCAGGCTCGGTGACGGGTCCTTTATTAATTTATGAAGTCTTAACGGCGTTCTTTTTAGAAGCGGGATTCTTAGGAATTATGCTCTTCGGTCGTAATCGTGTCAGTCCTAAAATGCACTTCTTTGCAACAGCAATGGTGGCATTAGGAACGACCTTTTCAGCGTACTGGATTTTGGTATCCAATAGCTTCATGCAAACGCCTCCTAGTCTTGAATCGGGCGCGATTGAGATTGTCGATGGTGCTGTGGTGGTAAAAGATTGGCTTGCGATCTTATTTAGTGCATCGCTTCCTGTGCGCATGGTGCATATGTTAACGGCAGCGCTCTTAACGGCGACCTTAATCATTTCAGGTACCGCAGCATGGCATATGCTTAAAGGCAACAAAAATGCAGCCGTTAAGAAAATGCTTAGCATGTCTTTAACTGCGCTTTTAGTGGTATCGGTATTCCAAGTGGCGGTCGGTGACTATCACGGCCTTAAAGTGCGCGACCATCAGCCTGAGAAATTAGCGGCTATCGAAGGTCACTGGGATCCTGTTCCAGACGGTGAATCAACGCCTTTTATCCTCTTTGCCATTCCGGATCAAGAAAATGAGCGTAATCACTTCTCAATCGAAATCCCTTATGCTGCGAGCTTAGTGTTAACGCACAGCTTAGATGGTAAAGTCGATCACCTTAAAAAATTCCCTAAAGAGAATCGTCCGCCGGTTGGTTGGGTATTCTGGTCATTCCGCGTGATGGTTGGCCTTGGATTCTTAATGGTGCTGTTAGGCGCTTGGGGTGTATGGCAACGCCGTAAATCAACGCTTGGCGAGAAACCTGGTTTCTTACGTTTTGCGGTGATGATGGGGCCATCAGGACTAATCTCAGTACTTGCGGGCTGGTTCGTGACTGAAATTGGTCGTCAACCTTGGCTTGTGTATCATTTAATGCGCGTAGAGGAAGGGCACTCCTTCACCAATACCGCAACGGATCTAACCATCTCTCTTACGCTCTTTGTGATTGCTTACCTCACAGTCTTCGCATTCGGTGTCACGTTCCTTTTCCGTATCTTACGTAAAGGTCCAAACAGCACTGAAGCACCAGCTTTAGAGAAATAAGGAGATCAACAATGGAATATAATACTTTAGTAATTTTATGGACGGGGATCATTCTCTTAGGAGTTGCGATCTACGTTATCCTTGATGGTTTCGACCTTGGGGCAGGTATGATGTATCCGTTTGTTGAAACGGATGCCGATCGTACCACTGTGATGAACAGTATTGGCCCGGTATGGGATGGTAACGAAACGTGGTTAATCCTTGGTGGTGCGGCACTTTTCGGTATTTTCCCCATTGCTTATGCGGTGGTGTTATCCGGGCTCTATATCCCGGTGATTCTGCTTCTGATGGCGCTTATCTTCCGTGGTGTCTCCTTTGAGTTTAGAGGAAAAGCCTCCGACGATAAACGTCACATCTGGGACAAAGCATTCTTCTATGGTTCACTCTTTGCAGGATTTTTCCAAGGGGTGATCGCAGGGGCGCTTATCCAAGGATTTGAGTTCATTCCAGCAGGCGAAGCCGTCAATGCGCCAGCAGGCTATGTATCAAAAGGTGCTTTAGACCTCGTCATGGCGGGCGGTTCATGGTCATGGTTATCGCCATTTACCATTTTAACCGGTGCTGGCTTAACCGTTTTCTATGCGCTTTTAGGATCAACCTGGCTCATTAAGAAAACCGAAGGTCGCCTCCAAGCACGCGTTCGCACCTTAGCGAAAAAGATTGCCGTTGGATTCTTCGTTCTTGCGAGCATCATCTTAGTATGGACCATCGTTCATTGGAAAGGTGAGCTCTTCAAAGACGCGAACATCTGGAAAATCTATGTGTTTGCAGTGGCGTATGTATTAGCGATCGTCGTTGGATTTATCCTAATGCGCTCGATCAAAAACGAAAATACGCATTGGCAACCGTTTGTGTTTACGCTGGTATTGACCGTCCTTGGCGCGGTGGGATTGGTCGGATTTTTACTTCCGTACATCGTCCCCTTCCAAGTGACGATCTTTGATGCAGCGGCACCAAGATCAACGCTTAGCTTCTCAATTGTGGGCGCGTTCATCTTCGTTCCTCTCGTATTGGCGTATACCGCTTACATTTACTATGTCTTCCGCGGAAAAGTACGCGAAGGCGAAGGGTATTAATTATGAGTACAAATCATCACACTGATCCTGCTCACATTGAGCATACTGACGAGCAAGAGAAACAAGGTAGCTTCAAAAGCCAACTTGGGTGGATGGTTATCTTGTGGTTGGGGGGAGTTGTTTCCCTCTACCTCTTCGTAAAAATCGCAAAATTTATTATGTCCTTTGTCGGTTTAAGCACACCATCCTAGTAGAGTGTTAGTATATGAAACCGATGAATTTGCCCCTAGCGTAAGTTAGGGGCTTTTTTTATGGGAGGAATTTATGCGGGAGTTTGGGGGATAAGAGAGATTTAAAGGTGTGGGAGCGAGGCTGATGCACCTTGCATCATTTTAGACGTATGTAAGATCGCGCTTAGATCATCATTTTCAACATCTTTCGCCCAGACAAATTCTAAGGTGAGCTGAATATTAAGATCATCAAGCGGGAAATAGCGAATAAAGGGATTGTTAATGTGAGTCACTTCCGGGGCAAAGGTGTAGCCCAAATCAGCGGCCACCAAATTTAATACTGAGTTGTAATCATAGCCGTGATGATGGGCAACGGGATAAAAATCGTGCTGATTAATGCGGGTAATAATTTCATCAAAGAGCGCATTATTTTTGGCCCAAATAAAGGTATGACACTCAAGATCACGGAGCGAGCGGGGCGGATTTTTCGCTAAAAAAGAATCTTTATGGGTCGCAATTTTAAGCGGTTCTTCATAGAGGGCGTGCCCTTGCAAAAGCGGATCATTGTGCGGGCGGAAAAAGACAAACCCTGCATCAAGTCGCCCCTCTTTTATTGCAACGAGCTGTTCGCTTGAGCGCATGGTAAAGAGGTTGACCGTTAAATGAGGATGCCCTTTTTGGAAGGCTTCAATGTCTCGTTGCGCTTTCCCTGATAGAAGATAGAGTTGCGAGAGGCCAATATTAATGCTCGCCCGTTTTTCGCGGTCGATGCGAACGGCCTTATCTTTTGCCACTTCGATCAGGTTAATAATCTGCTTAACATCTTTCAAAAACTGACAGCCCGCCGGCGTTAAACTCACCCCGCGCGCATGCCGATCGAAGAGTTCAATCCCAAGACTTGCTTCCAAATTTTGAATCTGCCGTGACAGTGCTGGTTGCGCAATATGCAATGTTTTCGAGGCCGCCGAAAAGCTCCCCGACTGTGCAATTGCGACAAAATAATGTAATTGCCGTGGTTCCATAACTCCTTGTCTCCCAAAAATGCGACATTTCTATGGTACTGGCTCAATTGTCAATTTTTATAAAATATTGTCAGTAATCATTGATCACCCTTGAATTAAGACTCAAATTTTGATCTCGATAGGGGTGTAAATGAAAATATTTGTATAGGTCAACGGGTTATTTGTAAGATTAATTGGTATATTTAAAAATTAGTTAATTGAAATGTGTAATCAATGAAAGAGGTTGAAGGCTAGGGTAAAAAATATGTCAGAAGAGATAAATAGATCTTTAGATGCATTTTTTTCGAGTGATGTTGTAATCCTCCCTTTTTTAACACCATTTAAAAGTAGAAGATTCTTCATGGTTTATTGAAGCTGGCACGGCGGCACAGATCCAATTGCTGAATGTGGTCGTTCGTTATTATAACTC
>JAAZCI010000094.1 GCA_012513365.1 Lysobacteraceae bacterium | reverse complement strand
TTGAACAGATATGGAAGCTCATGTTTTCCACCACACCCAAGATCGGAATGTTCACTTTTTTGAACATGTTGATCCCTTTCACCGCATCCAATAACGCGATATCTTGCGGCGTTGTCACAATCACACTGCCAGCAACAGGAATCTGCTGCGCGAGCGTTAATTGAATATCACCGGTTCCCGGGGGCATATCCACAATGAGATAATCGAGCTCTTTCCAGTTGGTCTGTTTTAGGAGCTGTGCAAGTGCGGAAACCGCCATCGGAGCACGCCAGATCGCCGCATCTTTATCGGCAATCAGATACCCGATTGAGTTCGTTTGAAGCCCTTGAGTCACCACCGGTTCCATCGTCTCATTATCTTTAGACACAGGACGCTCGTGGCTATTTAACATGGTCGGAATGCTCGGACCATAGATATCCGCGTCCAGCACGCCCACTTTTGCCCCTTCACGAAGCAGTGAAAACGCGATATTGACCGAGGTGGTTGATTTCCCAACTCCGCCCTTACCGGACGATACAGCAATAATATTTTTAACATTCGGAAGCGGCTTTAAACTGCCCTGAACTTTATGCGCAACCACTCGTGAGGTGCACGACACCTCCGTTTTAACGCCAAGCTCGTTGGTGAGAAGCTCGCTATATTCAGCCTCAATCGCCTTGCTATGAGCGTTTGCATAAAACCCAAGTTCAATCTCAACAGACACTTTGTCCGCCGCGATCTTAATTGACTTCACACAGTCGGCACTTACTAAATCCATCTCAAGATAGGGATCGGTTTTGGTGCCAATGAGTGCTTCGACTCTCTCTTTTGTAATTGTCATATGCCTGCCTTCCATCAAAAATACGAATAGATCTATTCTATAACAGATGGCCAATTAATTAAATATAGAAACTGGCTAATATCAAAAGGTGGTGCAAAAGGTGAGGCTTTTTAGATTTTGCTCATAGTAAGGAGGTATAAAACGTGATATCCTTTCAAACGATAATGAATTCTCTTCCATGTTTAACTAGCTATCTATCTGTTTAGATTGGAGTTTCGAATGAAAAAAGTTCTCGCAAGTTTAGTAGCGATGACGCTGCTTGCCGGATGTGATTTTGGGTTACGCCCTGATGATCCCATGCGCTCAAAGAAAATCAAATATGAGCAAGAAGTTACCAAAAATCAACTGCTTGACGCCAGCGCAAAAGAAGCGGTGAGCGAATTACAACGTCGTAATCCTGCGCTCTTTACCTCGATTGTCACCCCGGATGTGAAGCGTACCTATAAGCAATATGTCATTAATACCGCCTACCTTGAGCAAAATCCTGAGAAATCAAATCGCTTAGGTCGCGCCATTGCGGAAAGTTTAACGGAAGCGTTCACCACCTACGGTAGCGCTCGTCAAGTTAGCTTAAATCCATCGGTAATGACCATTGCGACCATCGAAGGCAAACGCTATTTCCATACCAGCGATAAAGCGGCGGAATTAGGCACACGTCTTGGCGCCGATGCGATGATCATTCCAAGCTACCGCATTCAAGATGGCCAAACCATCATTAATCTCAACATCATTCGCCCCGGTGAAAATCAGCCGATTATGCAATATGCTTACGCGATTAAAAATGATGCTGAGATCGAGCGTTTAGCGAAAGAGCTCTAAATAACAATTCATCCAAATAGTTGAGAATGTGATATCCTCTTCATACCCATTTACATTACAGTGTAAAAAGCGGTCGGAGATCCCTTAGCAATAAGGCGATCTCCTTTTTTATGGGCCTTTTTTATAATGATCGGCCCTCAATTAAAGCTCCGCCAAAATCGCTTCACCCAATGCACTCACCGCTTCTAGCTCAAGCGTTAAGGTTTCACCGGTACGATTCAAACGTAGGTTGAGATCACTCTTTGGCAGAACGCCCTCACCCTTTTCTGGCCACTCAATCAGCCACATCGCGCTCTCTTCCTCAAGAAGCCCCAGATCATAGATCTCAAGCGGGCTTGCAAGGCGATAGAGATCGCAGTGAAGAAGGGTAAACCCCTCAAACTCATACGGCTCAATTAAGGTATAGGTTTGGCTTTTTACCGGCCCGTCCATGCCAAAGGCTTGAATAAAATAGCGTGAAAAGGTAGTCTTCCCTGCCCCCAAATTCCCATAGAGATAGAGCTTTGCCGCAAGGCCATTATTTTTATGCATTGCGTCCGCAAATGCCGTTGCAAAGGCAGCAGTTTCCGTTTCGTTAACCAATATTTTTGTCATCTGATTCATCTTATTGCGCTCCTAAACGACGCGTTAAAATAAAGAGACGGCTATTGAGAAGGAGCGCCGAACAGCTAAGCCCGATAATCAGCCCAATCCACACGCCTTCTGCCCCCATCTCGCGCGTCACGCCTAAATAATAGCAGAGCGGAAACGCCACCAGCCAATAGGATGTAACGCTCAGCAC
>JAAZCI010000008.1 GCA_012513365.1 Lysobacteraceae bacterium | reverse complement strand
TCCATAAAAAAGAAGCAAAGGGAGAGATGAAAACCACGCCGAGAGATTAACGTCATGGAGGCGTTTAATATAGAGCCAACCAAAGACCGCATAGTAAAAAAGACCATAGCCCGCAAGATACAAACGAAGATCATAGAGCTTTTGTAAACTCGATTGATTAATCTGCGTCGCTTGAGCGTAACTAAGATCGTTATTAAGGTGCACGCCCATATTAATTTCATAGAGATCGCGAGTGTAGAGGTTCGCCTCATCGATTCCAAGCACGCCAATAATAAAGCGTAAATCGTAAAAATAATGGAGCGCAACCGCCGCCAAACAGGAGACAATCACGAGCGTGCCCATCCCTGCAAAAAACTGCAACGCTGTAATGCGGCGCGTCACCCAACTGGTCGTTCGTCCCATGCTCCCTCCCTCAATATTCAATTTATTTTAATGAAAAAAAGATCTCTAATCATCCATATTTCTCAGCATCGCGCGTAGATCACTTAAGGTCTGCGAGGTCTTTTCTCGCTTCTCCTCGTCGCTCACCGTCTCTCTATTTTTCCAGATCGCGTGCTCATCCGGCAGCTCCCGTAAAAATCGGCTTGGTTGACAACTCTCCCATTCGCCAAATCGCTTCCGCTGACGGCAATAGGTAATTTTAAGCTCTTCGCGCGCGCGGGTAATGCCTACATAAAAGAGCCGGCGCTCCTCTTCCACCATGCCCCCATCAATGCTGTTTTTATGGGGCAAAATATCTTCCTCAAGCCCCACCATAAAGACCGATGGAAATTCAAGCCCTTTTGCGCTGTGTAACGTCATTAAGGTTACCGCATCTTCCTCACGATTTTCCTCTTCATTTTCTAAAATAGAGACCAAGGTCAAATGTGAGAGAATTTCTGCGAGCGTTTTACCCTGATCTTTAAACCAATCAGAAAGCATTAAGACGTTGCGCTGTTTTCGCTCAAAGGCTTTTGGCGATCCGGCGGTTTCCCGCAGATAACTCTCATAATCGATATGAGCAAGCAACCGTTCAAAGAGCTCAGCCACCTGAAATTCTTTCTCTTGGCACTTTTTAATAATTTGATAAAACGCATGACATTGATGCGCCGTTTGTCGCCCTAAATAGCTGTGCAATTGCGGATGGTTGAGCGTTTCAAAGAGCGTTAATTGATTGGCATCGGCAAACTCGGTGAGCTTGCGTAACGATACCGCCCCAATTTCCCGCCGTGGAATATTGATAATTCGCAACAGCGAGGCGCTATCTTCAGGATTGGCAATCAATTTTAAATATGAGAGCAGATCTTTAATCTCCGGCTGATCAAAAAAGCTCGCCCCACCCACCACTTTTGTGGGAATGCCGCGCATGCGAAGCGCCATCTCAAAAGTTCGCGCTTGGTGATTACCCCGGTATAAAATCGCATAATCACGATGTTTTCGATGATGAAACATCACCTCGTGTTGAATGGTAATCGCAACAAAACTTGCTTCATCGTCCGCACTTTTACACTCATGAATTTCAATCTTTTCCCCCTCACCAAGGCTCGACCAGAGCTTTTTATCGTAAAGATGGGGATTGAGGGAAATCACATGGTTGGCCGCATTTAAAATATGAGAGGTGGAACGATAATTTTGCTCCAATTTCACCAGTTTTAGTGCGGTAAAATCCTTCTCGAGCTGATGCAAATTTTCAGGACGCGCCCCACGCCATGCATAGATCGACTGATCGTCATCGCCGACCACGGTTAAATGCACGCCATCGCCAATCAAATAACGCACCAGATCATATTGGCAGAGATTGGTATCTTGATACTCATCGACAAGGAGGTATCGAATCCGCTCTTGCCAGGTTTTCCGCACCTCAAGATCATTTTTAAGCAGCAGTAGCGGCTTTAAAATTAGATCGTCAAAATCCACCGCATTGTAGGCAAGTAGCTGCGCTTCATACTGTTTGTAAATGAGGGCATTTTGCTGGGCGAGCTCATCTTTGGCAAAGGAGAGCGCTTCATCGGGAAGAGTTTTATCGTTCTTCCACGTGGAGATCTGCTCAAGGGCAATTTTCGCCGCATCGGTATCTTCATGAAGGAGCGATTCCATCAGCTCAAGCGCATCTTTTTGATCATAGATGGAGAAGTTTTTCCGAAGCCCGACCGCTTTCCCTTCCCGCTTTAAAATCGATAATCCCAGCGTATGAAAGGTGGAAACGCGCACCGCACGCCCCTCTTCTCGCCCAAGCGTTTTTATTAAACGCTCACTCATCTCTTTCGCGGCTTTATTGGTAAAGGTTACCGCATAGATCGTTTTTGGCGCATAGAAACGCTCACGGATTAAGAATTTAATCTTCTCCGTAATGACGCGAGTCTTCCCCGATCCCGCGCCCGCCAACACAAGCAGCGGCGCATCAATGGTGCGAACCGCTTCGGCCTGTTCTCGATTTAGATTAAACAAGGATTAAATCACTCGTGCTTTCAGAAGATGATGCATATTCACAACGCCGAGCAACTCATTGTCATCGCTCAATACCGGCAGTGCGGTAATGCGTTTTTCTTCCATCAGCGCCACCGCGTCTACCGCTAAGGCATCATGTTCGATGGTGTAAGGATCGGTCGTCATACAAGTCTCAAGCGTCAATTCTGTAGGATTTTCCCCTTTAACGAGCACTCGGCGAAGATCCCCTTCAGAGAAAACGCCTTCCACACGACGCGCCGAATCGATCGACACCATAATGCCGACGGGAAATTTTGTCATCTCAAGCAACACATCCGAGAGCGTTGCCTCTTTTGGCAGTACCGCACAATCCTCAAAGGGCTCCATCACATCGGAAACCCGCAGTAATAGACGACGCCCCAATTTTCCACCAGGGTGAGAAAAAGCAAAATCATCGGCGGTAAATCCGCGCATCTCAAGGAGCGTCACCGCGATCGCATCGCCCATCGCAAGAGCCGCTGTGGTACTTGCCGTTGGCGCGAGCCCTAAAGGACAGGCCTCCTCTTTCACCTTCACTAAAATATGATAATCACTTAAACGAGCGAGCGAGGAGTCGGCATTACCGGTTAGTGAAATAAGCGGAATTGATTGGCGCGCAATGATCGGCACCACCGCCAAAATCTCATCGGTCTCCCCTGAATTTGAGAGCGCGATGACGATATCTTCTTTCGTTACCATGCCAAGATCGCCGTGGCTCGCTTCCGCTGGATGAACGAAAAAAGAAGGCGTTCCGGTACTCGCTAAGGTCGCGGCGATTTTACTGCCCACATGGCCCGATTTTCCCATTCCGGTAACAATGACGCGCCCTTTAATATTCTTAATGCGCTCGCAAACCTCAATAAAATACTCATCGATTTGAGATTGAAGATTTAACACTGCCTCGGACTCAATCGCGAGGACTTTTTTCGCGCGATTAATATAATTAGTTTGATTCATGTCGTGCCATTAAGATTAAAATTAAAGGTTAAATTATAACGGAAAACCGCGATGAAACCTAGCGGGACAAATTGGATCGTTAAACGATCAAAATCATCACGTTTGCCATGAAACTCCGTTATAATGCCCCTTTATTCGCGATTTTAATACGGTGATATTCGATCTATGACAGCCCCTTTGCTTATTTTATATGTCACCGATGGTTGCCACCTTTGCGATACGATGGAAGACTTTTTAAAGGCCCATGAAATTGCATTTCACTATGTCGATATTGCAAGCAATGATGCGCTCACCGAGGAATTTGGCTGGGTGATTCCGGTGCTCAAATATGGCGATCATTGCCTCACCGCGCCTCACAATTACGACACGCTGTTAGATCAACTCAATTTGAAAGGATAATTGCCATGCTGATCGATCTCTACGTCAACAATTTTGCCATTATTGAAGAGCTCAACCTCGATTTTGAGCCGGAACTGACCGTCATTAGCGGGGAAACCGGTGCTGGTAAATCATTAACGGTAGACGCGCTCGCCATTGTGCTCGGTGGCAAAGCCGATGCCTCGATGATCTATCAAGGTCACGATCAGGGCGAGGTGATTGCAACCTTTGATATTCGCAATATCCCCGATGCCAAACGTTGGCTTGAAGAGAATGCCATCGAAAATAGCGATGATCTCTGCATTTTACGCCGAGTCATCTCCTCAAAAGGGCGTAGCCGTGGCTTTATTAATGGGCGCTCGATGCCCCTTCATGCCCTAAAAGCGCTTGGGGAAAAGCTCGTCGATATTCACGGACAACATGCGCACCAATCGCTCACAAAAACAAGTGAGCAACGTAAGCTTATCGATCAATATTCGGGCTCAACGGAAAAAGTGGCGGAACTGACGGATCTTACCCGCCGTCTGCAAGAGCTTGAAACCAAATTACACGATCTTAAAAATCAAGATGAAGCGGCGCAAGATCGCATCAACTTTTTAAAATTCCAACTCGCTGAATTTACCAATATCGCCCCTCAGGAAAATGAGTGGGAAGAGATCTCCGATCGGTTCGATTATCTGAGCAATTTTGAGGAGCGTTTAAGCGGGATTCAACATTGTCTTGATCTGCTTGGCAATGACGATCAGGGCATCACGCGCATGCTCAATCAATTGCAACAAGGTTTGGAAACCTTAAGTCGCCAAAGCGAGAGCTTTAACGATCTTGGCGATATGATCAATAACGCCCTTATTCTCTGCTCAGAGTCTGAAAATGAGTTAAGTCGCCGTCTTGATCTTGAAAATTTTGACCCAGAAGAGATGCAGAGTGTAGAAGCTCGGATGAAAGAGCTCAATAGCCTCGCGCGAAAACACCGCATCGACCCAGAACGACTCCTCGATAAACAACATGAACTCGAAGCGGAGCTTAAATCGCAAGATGTCTCTGATGAGGAGCTTGAAGAGCTACAAGCAAAAATTGATCTTCTTAAAGACGAATGGCAAGAGCGCGCCGATGAGATCACCCAACTTCGCTTAACGGGCGCGGCGGAACTCAATGAAAAAATCACCGATTCAATGCAAGGCCTTGCGATGGAAGGCGGGCAATTTGAGGTGAGTTTTGTCCCCGCGATGCCTTATCATCCTTACGGCAATGAAGCGATTGAGTTTTTAGTCTCCGCAAACCCCGGCCAGCCACTGCAACCGCTTGGAAAAGTGGCCTCCGGTGGAGAGCTTGCGCGAATTAGCCTCTCGATCTCTGTGATTTTAAGCATGCGCTCATCGCTACCGACATTGATCTTTGACGAGGTCGATACCGGTGTGGGCGGTGCAGTCGCGGAAATTATCGGAAAGCATCTTCAAGACATTAGTATCGGGCGCCAAGTCTTCTGTGTAACCCATCTGCCGCAAGTGGCGAGCTTTGGCCATCACCATCTTAAAGTGGAAAAAACCAAAGGCGAGAAATCGACTCAAACCGCGATTCGTACCCTTAAAGGCGATCACCGCGTTGATGAAATTGCTCGCATGCTCGGCGGCGTAAAACTTACCGATGCCACCTATCAACACGCCCGCGAAATGCTCGAAGGGAATGCAGGAAAAGTGTAGTTTCATTCACTAACCGTATTGTAGATAAACAAAACGCTCATGCAGATTACGCTTATCGGCCCAAGGTATCGTCTGGTTTAGATTTTAAGGCATGGGCGTTTTTTATATCAAACGAAGGGAGCGCCACCAATTTCCGTGCCAATTAATCGCACTTTAATGGGAAATTGCTGACTTCTATCAACTTACAAAAAAGATATATCGTCTTCCCACTAGTATTTGCCGATCTTTATGATAATTTACATTGTATAAATATAAATAAAAAAGTAACTAAACAAAATAAAGCGAAGTAGTAGAGACCGGGCCCTTTAATTGAAAAGATAAGGAGGATCATTTTTATGAATCCACGCCGCAAAAAAAAGCTTCTTCCACTTCTGGTGGTGGCTGCGATTGGGTTTGTGGGTGCCTATGGAGGCGCTAAAGCAATCACCAAAAGCCGTACACTTCCGAGTGCGTCAACTGCTACCAACAACTATTCTCCAGAGATCATTGCTCGCGGTGAATATATTGCTCATACCGCCGACTGTGCTGCCTGTCATACCGCGCCGAACGCGCCGAAATATGCCGGTGGCCTTGCGATGCAAACGCCAATTGGTGCAATCTATTCGACCAATATCACTCCCGATAAAGAGACCGGGATCGGAACTTATACGCTCGCAGAATTTACCACTGCGGTAAAACATGGGGTTCGTCAAGATGGTGCTCCGCTCTACCCTGCGATGCCCTATCCTTCGTACACCATCATGCCCGATGAGGACATTGAGGCGCTCTACGCCTATTTTATGAAGGAAGTAAAACCGGTTAAATTTGCGAACGCCGATTCGACGATTCCTCCGGTCTTAAACTGGCGCTGGCCGGTGGCGTACTGGCAATTCCTCTTCTCGCCCGAACGTGAATTTACCCCTGAAACCGATAAAGATGCTCTTTATAATCACGGCGCATATTTAGTGGAAGGCCCGGGACACTGTGGCGCCTGTCACACCCCTCGCGGCATTGCTTATCAAGAAAAAGCCTACTCAATGAAAGATGGGAATGATTTCTTATCCGGCGCGATTATTGATGGCTGGCGTGCAAAATCCCTTCGTGGTGAAGCGCGCGGTCTACAATCGTGGAGCCAAGAAGAGATTCAAACCTTCTTGAAAACTGGTCGTACCGATAAAGTATCGGCCTTTGGTGCGATGACCGATGTAATCAATCACAGCACGCAGTATTTCACCGATCACGACATTGAAAGCATTGCCTATTACTTAAAATCGCTCTCTCCGGCACCGGGTAAAGAAGTCACCCTTCCGAAGAAAGAAGACACCACCACCGCAGCGCTTCTTGCCGGTAAAGACAAATCAAAAGGCGCGATCCTCTATATGGATAATTGCGTTACCTGTCACCGTGTTGATGGAAAAGGGGTGGCTCGCGTGATTCCTGCCCTTGCCGATAACAGTGCGATCTTTGCGCGTAATGCTCAATCGATCATTCAGATCACCCTTGATGGCGGTAAAATGCCTGAAACTCCTGCGGATATCATGGCGTTCACCATGCCCGGATTTAGTCATTTAGGCGATGAAGAGATTGCCGAAGTGATCAACTTTATTCGTAACAGCTGGGGCAACCAAGCACCGAAGGTTGATCCGAGCGATGTGGCGCGTACTCGCCATTTCCTCAAAACTAAATCCCCGCATATCGTCTATGATGCGAACGCACAAGGAGGTCGCCATGAGTAAGCTACGTCTCGTTTCATCCCTAATCGCCATCTGTGCTGTGGGCGGATTTGCAGCCTACTCTTTCATGAAAGCACCGCCTTTAACCGAGAGCAGTGGCACGGTTTATAATGTCATCGATAAAGATAAAAACGTCGTCGGAACCTATACAATCCCAAGCGATGTGGAGATCTTAAACGAACCCAATGCCGATGAGATCTTATGGGGCAAACGCCTGCATACTGATACCAAACGCCTGTTACCGAATAATGTTGGTGCGGCGATGAACTGTAATAGTTGCCATATTGCTGGCGGTAAAGCAGCATACGGCGCGCACTATCTCAACTCGAAAAACCGCTATCCGCGCGTCATGCCCCGTTCTGGAAAAGAGCTTGATCTTGCGGGACGCGTCAACGGTTGTTTCCAACGATCAATGAATGGAAAACCGCTTCCGGTTGAATCTAAAGAGATGAAAGCGATGATCGCCTATATGGATTGGCTCAGTAAAGATATTCCGAAAGGCCAAATGATCGATATTCCGATCGCAGGCCCGGTAGATGAGAGCCTTGTAGGCGATACCAAACGCGGCGCACGAATCTATGCAGAAAACTGCGCATCGTGCCACGGCAATAATGGCGAAGGCTTGAAAGATGAGCGCGGCGACATTATTTTCCCACCGCTTTGGGGCGATGAGTCCTTCAATATCGGTGCGGGAATGGCGCGTACTTATAAAGCAGCGGCGTTTGTGAAATACGCGATGCCAATGAGTATCAGTCACCAAGGTCTTTGGGGTCAAGGAAATCTCTTAGATGACCAAGATGCCGTTGACGTATCGGAGTTTTTCACTCACATGCCCCGTCCTGACTTCCCCGGTAAAGTCAATGACTGGCCAAATGGCAATAAACCCAAAGATGCGCGTTATTAATCGTTATTAATCGTTATTAATTCTTAATTATTGATAAACCGATAAATAAAATCCTCAGTAATCGTCATTTTAAATGATCCATTACTGGGGATTTTTTATGCTTGGATACACGTGAAACATCGCATCTATGGCGGCTATTCAAGTTCCGAGGCTAAAAAGGCTTCAACAGATTCTTTTTCATCCCACGCTCTGACAATCATTGGGTCAAGATGAAAGAGAAAATGCCAACCCGATTCATCGGTATAGGTGAGCGCCTCTCCATCTTCAGAGCCGGCAAATTCTCGTGAAACGGGAATCCCTTTTTCAGCAAAATGCTCAGTGACCGCGACGACGATCGCCTCGCGAGATTCGATATAAGCAAGCGCCTCATCATTTGGAATAATATAGGCATCAACGCGGGTCATTCCTTCGATGAGATTGGGCTCATCTGCCTCATCGCTCCCCATCTCATCCCAAAGATGCACCGGCTCCCAACTAAAAAGATCGCATTTTCATGATCGGTAAACATCGTGTGAGACAAAAGAAAATCCGCCCCGCAATAACGCACTAAATAGGACGCAGGCAAGGATTGATAAGGAATGGAATAATCGGTGAAGGTCACATCATCGATCTCGTAGGTTTCAATCTCAACAAACGGGATCGATCGAATAAAGGCGTGGATATTTTCCTCAAACTCAAAAACGCCCACGGTGTG
>JAAZCI010000093.1 GCA_012513365.1 Lysobacteraceae bacterium | reverse complement strand
TAGTCTTACCCGTAAAAAAGAGGATTTTACACCCATTGCACCGCCTAAGGTCAATATGTATGTCTGCGGAATGACAGTCTACGACTATTGTCACATTGGTCATGCGCGTTCACTCGTTGCCTTTGATATGATCAATCGCTATCTGCGTTTTGCCGGTTATGAGGTTAATTTTGTACGCAACATCACCGATATCGACGATAAAATCATTGCCCGTGCCAATGAGCGTGGCATCACAATTGGTGAGCTGACTACCGAATTTATCGATGCGATGCATGACGATTGTGACGCGCTGAATGTTATGGCGCCCGATCACGAGCCTCGCGCGACTGATTATATCGGCGGCATGATTGAGATGATCGAAACCCTTATTGAAAAGGGGCTCGCCTATGAAGCTAAAAACGGTGATGTCTACTATCGTGTGCGTAAATTCCCGGAATATGGCAAATTATCGAACCAAAACATCGATGATCTTCGCTCGGGTGAGCGCATTGCCGTTGATGAGCATAAAGAAGATCCGCTCGATTTTGTGCTCTGGAAGCGTGCAAAAGAGGGAGAGCCTGCGTGGGAATCGCCCTTTGGTAACGGTCGTCCGGGCTGGCATATTGAGTGTTCGGTGATGAGTAAAGAAAAACTTGGCGAGCATTTTGATATTCACGGCGGCGGAATGGACCTTAAATTCCCTCATCATGAGTGTGAAATTGCCCAGTCGGAAGGTTGCCACGACACGCCGATGGCGAACTTTTGGATGCATAACGGCTTTATCAATATCGATAATGAAAAGATGAGTAAATCACTCGGTAACTTCTTCACCATTCGTGAGATTTTGGCGCGCTATCCGGCGGAAGTGTTACGCTTTTTCATCTTAAATGCACATTATCGCACGCACATTAATTACTGCGATGAGACCATTGAGCAATCAGAAAATGCGCTTAAGCGTTTCTACACCGCTCTAAATCAAGTGGCGATCGAGGATCGTGATGAGGCATTGTTTGAGAAGGCGATCGCGGAAAATCATGATTATATTGTCCGATTTAAAGAGGCAATGAATGATGATTTCAATACCCCGCTTGCCTTAAGTGTGATGCATGAGGTGGCGGCACAGCTCAATATCCATAAAGATGCACTTCACCACGCCATTTTAAAAGGGCTTGGAAATGTGCTCGGCATTTTAACGGAAGAGCCAAAAAAATTCTTACAAGGGGACCAAACGGACCTTGATTTTGACATCGACGCCCTCATTATTAAACGTAATGAAGCACGCGCGAATAAAGATTGGGCCGAGTCCGATCGCATTCGTGATGAATTGAAGGAAAAAGGCATCGTTCTTGAAGACAAGGATGGCCAAACAACGTGGAGACGTATTTAAATGATTAATCCAGAAACTGGCGAATCGCTCATCGATTTTCCCACCTACTTTACCTATAAAGTGGTTGGCGGGAATGATGAGGCATTTGAACCGGCGATTTTATCGCTTGTTGAGCGCGTCGCTCCTCCCGTTAAAGAGGAACATATCGTGCGCACGTTCAGCAAAACCAATAAATATATGACCTTAACGCTCAAAGTTTATGTTACAACTTCAGAAGAAGTTCATTCAATCTATGAGCATTTAAAAGGTGAAGAGCGCGTTTTATGGGCGCTGTAACCCTTAAATTTTAATGATTTAAAAAGAGGCCATCCTGTGATCGGTCTCTTTTTTTATTTGATTCCATCCATTCTTGCAAGGAGAGCAACATGAAACAGATCGCCGTATATTGCGGATCGAATTTAGGGGAAGACCCCAACTATTTAGCCGGCGCTAAAGCGCTTGGAAAAGCGATGGCTGAAAAAGAGATTACCCTAGTTTATGGGGGCGGCGCGATTGGGCTCATGGGCGCAGTGGCCGATGCGGTGCTTGAACATGGCGGCAAAGTGATCGGCGTGATTCCGACCTTTTTAAAAGAGATGGAAGTCGCTCACGAAGGCGTGACTGAGTTGATCGTTACGCCCGATATGGTCACCCGTAAAGCCAAAATGATGGAGCTTTCCGATGGATTTATCGCAATGCCCGGCGGGATCGGTACGCTCGAAGAGCTCTTTGAAGTGCTCTCCGCCTCGCAATTAAAACTCCATCATAAACCTACGGGACTACTGAATATCTCGGGTTTTTACGATCCCCTTGTGACCTGCATTAAGAGCATTATCGCGCAAAAATTTATGCCCGAATCGAATCTCTCCCTCTTTGATAGCGACGCCGATCCTGAAATCCTGTTAACCAAAATGGCCAACTATGCGCCCCACTTCACCTCAAAATGGCAAGATCCCAGTTATTTGAAGAAGTAATATCGGGAAATAATCGAACGTGTCGCCCTTGGAAGTTGAGTTATTCTAAAACCTATCTCCCGAAGGCATTTACGCTTTATTGGCCTCTCGATAATAAGGCTTATCGATGACCCGTATAATAAAATCAAAATAGATCACCGTGATTATAAGGCTTGTGGCAAAAGCGACCCCTAATCCGATCAATAGATAATACGCGGAGGCATTAATCATGATGCTAAAAAGATTGGTCAAGATTCCGAGCCTCCAACCATATCTCATGGTTTTTTCTGCATAGCGCCACTTCGAGCGTTCTTTGGTGAGATCGGCAATCATCGAAAGCAGCGATAGAACCATTAATCCTGAAAAAATGTATGCTAACAGCAAAAACATTTTGATAAACATATCTTCTCCGGCCGATCCAATTCCGGCTCCCGCCCCCATTGAAACGGCTAAAAATGCCATGATGATTCCCACTATTAACATGAGTCCGCTCCGCATCAATGTTTTCTGATCTTTTGCCCGCTGAAGGCGTACACTATGCGGGAGTTCAGGCTCAATCATCACTCTCGCTTTATCCTTTTTTCCCGTTAAAAAAAGCCTATTTTTCTCTAAAATCGGCACGCCCAGCGCATGAACCGAATCCCCCTCTTTTAGGACTTGAGAAAATTCAAACGGCGCGTGGAGAGCAATCTCCGTCTCTTTTTTAAGATAAATCCGCCCCGAGCCATCATTAATACAAAAATCTTCTGAATCGTAGCAACTATCGGCAGTGCTCGCTAG